>JAAYSR010000005.1 GCA_012518325.1 Bacillota bacterium | reverse complement strand
AGCGAATAGGCTTTCTGCCCATGGCCCACCAAGTTGGTGTTGAACTGGATGTGCACTTCCGTTCCGTTGAGTTCCGCGCTTCTGACACGGGGTCTCTCCGTCTGCTCAAAGCCTGCATAAACGTACCCACCAATTTCAGAGCGGACAAAAATGTCTTCAACTTCTGCCAAAATGCCGGCCTGTACAGTGCCCGCCAGGCACAAGAGCAGCAAAACCGCCATCAGCACTTTGTAAGCCCTTCTCATTTTCCCAACCTCCTTGTTTGCTTGTTTATACAAATAATCTGAAAACCCTTTGGGATTTGCCATGAAATTCCAGGTGGTTGATTGCTTGAGAGGTGTCAGCTTTGAGCTGATTTTTTTCTTTGTCCGATTTTAACTGGGGTTTCGTTGGGCAGGCGTAACTTCGGCAGAATTGTGCGGGTATATCTCTTATTAGAAAGGAGAGATGGAAATGTGCAAACTGTATCACTTGTTTCCTGACGGAACGGAACGGCGGGAAAAGTCCACCGAAGCTTTGGAGTCTCCTGGGCAAGACGAGGCAAACGTTCAGCAGAAGAAAGCTCAGCCTGCACGCCGCAGGTTGGAGTGGGTGGAAAAGATGTTTTCCCAGAATCGTCCCATTCAGCTGAAGGTGCTGCACAAAATGTACTCTGAAATGGCTATTGTCAAAAGCGAATCACCGGAGCTTTTCGCCGGGGACCGGGTGTATCTCTGGGAGCAGCTGGCCTTTGCCTTCAACTACTACGGCCAGCTTAAACAGGCGGAAAAGTGCCTGCGCATCCAGGCTGAACTGCAGCCGGACAAGAGCGATGCCTTCCTCAACTTGGGAGTTTTTCTGACTGATCGAGGCTTTTTCCAAGAAGCAATCGCTGCCTACAGGGAAGGTTTGCAGCGTACGCCCGACTGTGAGTTCCTCAACTACAACCTGGCTTCGCTGGCTGGATTTACAGGTCGGCACGACCTGGCTCAAAAAGCGATTAACGAAGCGATGCTGGCCAATCCCTCCCGGGGGCTTAACCTGTTGGCCAAGGCAGAGCTCTGCCTGGAGCGGGAGCAGTATGAAATGGCTGTTCGGTATCTGGAGGAGGCACTGACAAAACTTGAGGCAGAGGACTGGCAGAGCTTTCGTCTGGATGCCCTAAGCAGTTTAGGATTTGCCTATTTAGAACTGGGACGTCTGGACCAAGCAAAAAGGGTGCTGCAGGAGGCCCTGGCTCTGAAGCCGGACTGTGCCCTTGCCCATGAGCTCCTGGGCAAATGCTTCCAGCAGCTTGGCGACAAGTGGCTTTCCCGGGTTCATCTGAAAGCGGCTCAAGAACTTACTGGCAGAAGATAGGAGGTTTTCCCATGGCTTTAACGTTCGAACTTACTGATAGACAGGTACAAAAAGCTGAAAAGTGGCTTGAAGAACATGATTGCCCTGCAAAGAAGTTTATGGAGGCAACCGGCAGTTCGCCAGCGCTGGGGGAGAGGGTGCGCTTTATTTTTATCCCCACCATGCTGGGTACAATCCCGGTTGTCGAATGCTCCTGCAAGGCATATGAGTTCCTGATCGGCTGGGACGATCTGTAGGCGGGAAAGCCCCGGCGCGAGGGCCGGGGCCCTCCTTCCCTGGGAAACACCTAGGATTGTTTCACCTTTCGGGCTGGGAATCGTTGACAAATCAGCGATCCCTCGGTACGCTTAAGGCAGTTTCAGCAGCAGAAAAGCGCAGAACAATGCTGCAGCAAAACCAGAAGGGGAGTCAGATATAACATGAACAAACGGAGCAAAAAGCGGGGCAGACTGAATGTGCTGGCCCTGTCGGGAGCAGCGGCATCTCTTTTTTACCTTGCCCACGTTATCGCGGGCAGGCTGGTGTGGCCGGAGTACAATCCACTAGCCCAGCCCATCAGTGACCTGACGGCGGCTTCAGCTGTGAGCCGATCGCTGGCCAGCAGGATCCTCTACGGGTACGACTTCTTTAACCTGCTTTTTTGCTTTGTACTCTTGCTCTACTTTCGGAAAGTTGAGAGGATCAACCGCGTTTTTTACGCAGGAATAGTGCTGAAGGCAGTTGCAGAAATGCTGTCCACAGTTGGCTATAAGCTGTTTCCTTTAAGCGATACAGACTGGTCCAGCAGCTTTCAGAACAACATGCACTATGCCATTACCGGAGTGATTGTCCTCAGCTACATAGTCCTAGCTCTGCTCCTTGCCGCAGGTCTGGCAAAAACCAAGAGATTCCCGGCAATGACCAAGTTCCTGTTTCTGTTCGCGATCGTCTTTATTGCCTCCGGGTTTCTGACGGTGCTGGCCGCCAACCTGCTTCCCGGTTATGCAGGCTTGGCCGAACGCATCAACCTGTACTCTCTCATGGTGTCAAACATAGTCCTGGCTTTCTGGGTGTTCAGCCATGGTGAAAATGAGCGCATTCCTAGGATCATGGGGGATTAATGGAGGGGTGACATGCAGTATTCTGTTGAAGCAAACATAAAGGGCGTCAGCCTTGTGTTTAGAACCGCAGACGGCGTGTTTTCCCCAACAAGGGTTGACAGGGGAACTTTGGCCATGCTCTCGCTGGTTGACTTTGAAAAAGGAGACAAAGTGCTGGATCTTGGCTGCGGCTGGGGAGTGGTGGGGATCCTGGCGGCCAAGCTGATTGGTCCTGAAAGTGTAGTGATGGTTGACAATGATCCACTAGCGGTGGAATTGGCGCGGGAAAACGCCGCTCGCAACGGGGTGGGCGAGATACTGGTGTGCAAGAGCGACGGCTTTGGACAGCTGTCAGCAACCGGCTTTACTAAAATACTGTCTAACCCGCCCTACCATACAGATTTCTCTGTGGCAAGGCATTTTATCGAAAAGGGATTCAACCGGCTGGTATTGGGCGGGAAGATGTACCTGGTGGTAAAAAGGCGAGAGTGGTACAAAAACAAGCTGATCTCTGTCTTTGGCGGGGTGCAGATAACAGAAGCGGACGGCTATTACGTGCTCTGTGCTGAGAAAAGGTCCTGGGAGTACGCCAAGCAAGGGAAAGGCGGCAAAAGTTCTCGCAGCCTGAGGGACATGGTTCTTGAAAAGGAATGAACTGCGGGACGGAACAGTATCATCCCGAAAAACATATAAAAGATCAAGTTCTTTGATGCATGGGACGGGAGAGGTTACAGTCGAGGAGTAGGCTGCCGTTGTCTTGATCTTTGAGTTTTCGCCCTGGACTTTCCCGGTCCGGGGTTTTTTGTGAGACAGTCTGAAACGTCGTGAACTGCAAAATTTGCAAGGGTTTGTGAAATATATTGTATTTAATTTTACTGCACTATGTGCTATCATAGGAGATAAGCGATTTTTTTAACAAACCCCACAATACACCCAGCCCAAGGTACTCGCAGCACATCATTACTCTCTTTGGAAGGAAGTGGCAGGAATTGAATTGGCTTATCTTAGTGTTTTTTGCTAGCGTTTTGGCTTTGGCCTACGCAGGGCTGAACTTTTTCTCTGTGAAAAGGCTCGACGAAGGCACTGCTGTAATGAAGGACATCGCATCCAGCATTAGGCTGGGGGCGGTCACCTTCCTGAACTATGAGTTTCGCATCATCGCTGTTGTCGCCGTAGCTGTAGCATTGCTGATGGGGCTGGTAGTGAGTTGGCATGTGGCTGCAGCTTTCGCAATTGGCGCAGTTATGAGTTCGCTGGCTGCCGTGGTGGGTATGCGGATCGCTACGTACGCGAATGTACGGGTGTCAAATACAGCAAGGACTACCAAAAAACTGGGTCAGACCCTCAAGGTCGCCTTTAAAGGCGGTTCCGTCATGGGTCTTTGTGTCGGCGGCTTTGCCCTGTTCGGCCTGGTAATAGTCTATGTCGTATTCGGCATTTGGCTGAAGCAGCTCTCGATTGAGAATGTATACCTGGTCAGGAACTGGCTGGGAATTGAGTTTTCTCCCTTCACCATGACCATTTCCGGCTATGCTCTGGGCTGCTCGATTATCGCTATGTTTTTCCGCGTTGGCGGCGGCATTTACACCAAGGCAGCTGATATGGGTGCCGATCTGGTGGGCAAGACTGAAGCCGGAATTCCCGAGGATGACCCCCGCAATCCGGCAACAATTGCAGATAACGTGGGGGACAATGTGGGGGACGTAGCCGGCCTTGGCTCCGATTTGCTGGAAAGCTTCGTGGGTGCCATTTCTTCCGCGGTTATCCTGGCCTTCCACCTGTTCCTGTCCAGTGAGGCCAAAAACGGCGGCATCACCGAATCTGCACTGCAGAAAATGTTCATGTACCCGGTAGTTCTGGCTGCATTTGGCGTTATTGCCTGTGTGATCGGCATCGCCTATATTCTTTTCAAAGAGCTGTCGGAAGACCCCCGCAGGGAACTTAATGTCTCCACCTTGGTGTCTGCCGGCTTAACCATCGTGCTGGCCGGCATTATGAGCTGGTTCATGTTCGGCGGAGAGGACCTGACCGGCCTGAACTTTAACCTTGGATCTCTGTCTCCCTGGATTGCTTCTGTGCTGGGAATTGTCGCAGGTGTTGTAATCGGCTTTATTGCTGAGTATTATACCAGCTATGACTATGCACCGACCAAAGGAATTGCTTCCGCAAGCACCGAAGGTTCGGCCCTCACCATTACTCAAGGGCTGGCGGTGGGCATGCGCTCCACCATGGCTCCAGTCTTGGTGCTCGGTGGAACTGTAATGGCCGCCTACTGGGCAGCAGGAATGTACGGCATTGCCATGGCAGCTGTCGGCATGCTCTCCTTCGTGTCGACGACTGTTACGGTTGACACCTATGGGCCTATCTCCGACAATGCTGGAGGCATTGCCGAGATGAGCAAACTGGACAGTGAAGTTAGGGAAATCACCGATAAACTGGATTCGGTAGGCAACACTACTGCCGCCGTGGGCAAAGGTTTTGCCATCGGTTCAGCAGCCCTTGCCGCCACATCTTTAATGGTTGCCTATATCTTCTCGTATTCACCGCCGAGTGTGGATCCGCTCCTCAATATCATCAATCCTATCACCCTGACAGGAGCAATGGTTGGCGCCGCACTGCCCTTTATGTTCTCAGGCATCCTGATTGAATCGGTGAGCAACGCGGCACGCAAGATGGTTGACGAGGTTCGCCGCCAGTTTAGAGAAAAGCCGGGAATCCTGGACGGAACAGAGGAGCCCGATGTGAAGACCTGTATCGGCATTGCTTCTGAAGGGGCTTTGCGGGAAATGAAGCTGCCTTCTTACATGGCCGTTCTCTTCCCCCTTTTGGCAGGGTTCATCTTTGGAGCCAACTTCGTAGGCGGAGCACTGATCGGTTCCATCCTGTCCGCGATTATGCTGGCCCTCTTTACCGGAAACGCCGGCGGCGCCTGGGACAATGCCAAGAAGCTCATCGAATCCGGCGCCATGAACGGCCATGACAAGGGCGGTCCGACCCATGCGGCTGCTGTAGTCGGCGATACAGTGGGAGATCCCTTAAAGGATACTGTAGGACCTTCCCTGGACATTTTGATCAAAATCATGTCCACCATCTCCCTCATCGCGGTTGCAGTCTT
>JAAYSR010000071.1 GCA_012518325.1 Bacillota bacterium | reverse complement strand
GATTTCTGCCTTAGGGCAGCCTGCCAACTCCAAGGGGAAGGCGATGTTTTGAAAGACGGTGCGGGAGTTCAACAGGTTAAAATGCTGAAAGATCATGCCGATTTTTTTCCGGGCTTCCCGCAAGTCCCTGTCACTTAATTCGTTCATCAGGACGCCATTGACCCAGATTTCCCCTGAATCTGGCCTTTCCAGCATATTGATGCAGCGAATCAGGGTGGACTTGCCGGCGCCGCTTTGGCCGATAATGCCAAAGATCTCTCCGGCAGGAATAGACAAGTTGATACCTCTAAGGGCATGGACAGTGCTGCTGCCTGAGAAAGTCTTTGTCACATTCTTGAAGGTAATCACAGAGCTCCTCCTTTGTACAAAAAAACCTCTTCATGAAAGAAGAGGTTTGACCATCTAGACTTGCTTAGATGCAAAGCTGCTCTCCTCTCATCTTCCTGAACGCAATGTTCAGCTGGAATTGGCACCTTGTGCAGCTACGCTCACACTGGTTGCCGGGCTTCATCGGGCCAGTCCCTCCGCCGCTCTTGATAAGAGTCTTTAGTAAGCTGATGTAATTACTGTTTAGTATACGGAAGGACTCAAATCTTGTCAATGATAAAAATATCTACCGTTTCTGGCTATGTCAGGAAAAACATGTTATAGTAAAGATAGGTGCTAGCTCGACTTGCGGGGTCTAGGGGAGGCGGAGCTATGGGGAACAACTTGTTATCAACCAAGACTTTGGAGGATATTCTCAATAGAACAAGGGGTGCCCTGGAAGAAGGGCGGACCCAAATGTACGAGGTGGCTGAAGCAGCTCGCGAGGAGTGTCGCCGCACTGAGGTAGTTTATAAATCGGTGCAGGCAGAGATGCGTGAGGCCATTAAAGAAGTGGAAAAGCTTACGGATCGTTTTGCCAGAATGAGAATGGAACTTTTCGAGTCCAACAAGAACTTTCAGGATTACACGGAGGAAGAGAAAAGACGAATTTACGAGGATGCAGCTCAGGTTCGCGAGGCCCTCACCGCAGCTAAAGAGCGGGAGCGCCTGTTGCGGGTGAGGCGGGACAACCTGGAGAAAACCCTGACCAAGCTTCAGGAAATAGCAGCCAGGGCCGAGGCATTAGTATCGCAGGTCGGCATGGCGCTGAAGTACCTGTCCAGCAGCATTTCCGATGTAAACAAGCAGATTGAGAACTTCCAGGCAAGGGAATATGCCAGCCAGGAGTTAATTAAGGGCCAGGAAATTGAACGCCGCCGGATAGCCAATGCGTTGCATGACGGACCGGTGCAGGACTTAGCCAATGCCATGGTTCAGATGGAGATCTGCGAGCGTCTCTACGCCGCAGGGCACCTCTCCGAAGCTACCGCGAACTTTGGTCAGCTGAAGGCTGTCACTCAGGGGAGTATAGCAGAGCTGCGCAATATTATCTATGATCTCAATCCTATGACCCTTGATGACCTGGGGTTGGTGCTGACCATCCGAAACAGCTTGAGAAACCTGGAAAAACAGACTGCAATCGAAACTGATTTCGTGGTCCTCGGCAAAGAAGAGCGCCTGAATGATCAAATCGAAATGGCCATCTTCAGGATCGTCCAGGAAGCGCTCAACAATTGCCGTAAACATGCAAATCCAAGACTGGTCAAAGTGACACTTGAATTCTCCAGCCGCTATATCAGCGCAGAAGTAAGGGATGACGGAGCAGGGTTCGACATGTCAGAAATTCAGAACAAGCTGCGGTCAGGCAAGCACTACGGCATGCTGAGCATGCAGGGCAGAACCGAACTGCTAAACGGCACAGTGCAGATACATAGTGAACCAGGCAAAGGAACCAGGGTGCTAGTGAGAATCCCGTTGACTGAGGTTGAGGGAGTGATGAGGAATTGAGCGATATACGAGTGCTGATCGTAGACGATCATCCTCTCCTGCGGCAGGGTCTCAGCAGGCTCTTAGAGCTCGAGGGAGGGATTACAGTAGTGGGACAGGCCAGTAATGGCGTGGAAGCCCTTCGCATGGTGGAAGAGCTGAAACCCGATGTAGTCCTGCTTGATATAAACATGCCCGGGATGAATGGAATCGAAGTGGCAAAGACAATTCGCAAGTATCACCCCGACACAGAGGTCTTGGTGCTTACCATCCATGATAACGAATCTTATGTAAATGAGATGATTCGCATTGGAGCTAAGGGCTATCTTCTCAAGGACGCAGAACCCAGGGAAGTTGTTCATGTCATCAAGCGGGTCTCTGCAGGAGAGGTAGCCTATTCCAGCCACCTGATGGAGCGCGTAATGGAACGGTATCATCATCTGGAGGTTGAGTACGGCCGGCTGCAGAGCGCTGCAGCCATTCACGATCTGGATTTGACCAATCGGGAACTGGAGATCCTCCAGTACATAGTTGAAGGGATGAGCAATAAGGAGATAGCCAGCGCTCTGTTCATCAGTGAAAAGACGGTAAAAAACCATATCACCAACTTGCTGAGGAAGCTTGAAGTGGAAGATCGTACGCAGGCAGCTGTCTTTGCCGTCAGCCGCGGCCTGTTCTCTTAGCCGATGCTAAGCTGGCCGAGGAACTCCAACTCGTTAATGAGGAGCCGGAAGCGACAGCCCAGCACAGCGGAGGCCTCTTTGCACATATCCATCCTGGTCAGGTAGATCTCGAAAAAGTCCATAATTTGGCACACTTCCTGATCGAAGACGATTTCCAAACTGATGATCTGCTGCGTTTTGTCTACATAGAGTTTGCTGTCGGTGATAGCCAGGTTAACTCGATCATGGATGCCAGGCCGCCGATCACTTTCCACACGATTGGCCCGGGTGCGGTGTGCATCGCTTTTGTCTGCCAGGATCAGGGCTGAGGCAACGGGGCTCACCGCTTTGCCTATTTCTTCTTCATGGTTGCCGATGGCAGTGACAATGGTGCAGATCTCACCTAAGTCCATGCCTAGACGCCTGAGCTCGGAATAGACAATGTTTGCCCCTGAAATAGAGTGATGTTTACGGTTGATCAGATTGCCTACGTCATGGAGGTAGCCTGCAATGGCTCCGAGTTCGACAGTACGTTCATCAAAGCCAAGTTCTTTGAGGATGAGGGCAGTAGTCTGTGAGACGTAAGTAACGTGGCGCAGGCCGTGATCGGTGTAGCCTCGGGCCTTCAAGTAGGCACTTGAGTTGTCTATGAGGGTGAGGAATGTGGGGTCTTCCTGAATGTCCTTTAGGCTGATCATTTTCCTGACCTCCCAGTTATTTTCTTAGTTATATCACAGCAGGGGTGCCTTGACAAGCGTTTCTGCGCTGGGGTTGCCCAATGGTCCTATAAAAATTAGGACCATTGTCCAGTGTTCCCAAGGGCCCTAAGATGTTACACTAAACATGAAATAATTACCGAAAAAACAGTGGCCACCCCCAACCCCAACCCCCGGCTACTGTTTTTTCTTATGTGCGTTCCTTTTGTGGACATTGTGTGAGCTGGCGAATACTATATTCAAGGAATGAGAGAAATGGGTAGGAGGGTGTCCTATGCATGAGAAGAACCTTTCTCTCCTTACCCCCAGGGAGCGCGAGGTCTTAAAGCTGATAGCCCAGGGTCTGTCTAACGGGGAGATTGCAGCGGCCTTGTTTATAAGCCAGCACACAGTTAAGAATCATGTCAGCAATATTTATCGTAAGCTAGGGGAGCATGACCGGACTAAAGTGGCTCTATTGGCTGTTGGGGAAGATATGGAGGAGTAGCTGGAAAGTTGAAGGCGGTGTCTGCGGTGCAGATGCCGCTTTCTTATTGGCAGGAATTTTCCAAATAGACAGAGAATTAAGAAGTGCCCAGGGTCCAAGGAGGACTTTATGCATAAGTTACAAGTGTTTGTCTGTAAATCCCGGGGCACATTCCAGGTGGGCTTACTGCGCCATCCGCACAATGTGCCTGGCAGCGTAATCCTAACTCCGCCCCTGCCAAGTTCTCATGCCTTTGAGGCACAAAAGCTGTGGATCAACCGCTTTCGGGGAAAGCTTCGCTTCTTGTGGTGGCAGATTGCCGCCTGCAGGTCTGACAGTAAAGCTGTATGCCCTGTCCCAGCTTCAAGGGGACAGGAGGCTGCTGACGCTGCGCTGTGCAGACTGAAGCAGCTTCTTAGCGGCCGGATTCTGTCTGAGCAAAGATTAGTCAGTGTTCTGAGACAGGAAGGATTTTGGCCCAGCGATATCAGCGAAGCACTTGATCTAGGGGTGTATCGGGCTGAACTTCGTCAGCTGCCTGGATTTGTCGGAGGGTCCTGGGGGAGAACAATCTGCACTCGGTGTTGCGGTGAAAATGCGCAAGCGGTACCCTGTGTGCTCTGCGGCCGGTCCGACTGCCTTCTGTGCCTGGCCTGCAGAAGTATGGGCGAACACCGCTCCTGCAGTACGCTGATTACCCTGGCTGATACTGGACAGAGCACTCTGGCAAAGCGTAAGCCGATCCAGCTGGACCTCGACTACGCGCTCACTGCTCCCCAGCAGCAGGCCAGCGCCGAACTGCTTGAGTTCTGGAGGCAAGGCGGTGGAAAAGCGTTGGTTTGGGCGGCCTGCGGTGCAGGCAAGACTGAAGTGACGTTTCCCCTGATTCGGCAAGCTCTTCAGGAAGGCGGGGACGTGCTTTTTGCCATACCCAGGCAGGATATCGTGCGGGAAATGATCGAACGGCTGCGCAGCGCTTTCCCAGGCATTGAGGTGGCCGGCCACTATGGCGGACAGCCTTGGTTCGCACCAGGGCAGCTGGTGGTTGCCACTACACACCAGGTGCTTCATTTTTACAGGCGATTCAGCCTGGCTGTCCTGGATGAGGTAGATGCCTTTCCCTACCAGGGCAATGAAATGCTGCGCTTTGCGCTGGAGCGTTCCCTTCTGCCCGATGGCAGGCTGGTTGAAATGACTGCCACGCCGCATTCCCGGAGGGGGTATACAAAGGTAATCACAATTCCCGCCCGCTACCATGGGCATCCCTTGCCCGAGCCGGAACTTGCCGCGGTGGCTCTGCCGCCCTGGCAGACGCTGACACCGTCTGAGTTTCCTGCCCAGCTGGCTGCCATGCTGACGCACAGCGCTAATCCCTGGCTGATCTTTGCACCGACAATTGCAGCCTGCCGCCGCCTGCAGGAAGTGCTGGGGGAAGTAGTGGGCAGACCAGTTGGGTTGTGCCATTCCAAAGCTGATGACCGAAGTCAGGTAATCCAGGATTTTAAAAACGGCAGGCTTGGGATTGTAGTGACAACCTCAGTACTGGAACGAGGAGTGAACTTTCCCGGTGTAGATGTGGCAGTCCTGTATGCGGATCATGCCCTCTTTTCAGTAAGTGCCCTGGTGCAGATGGCGGGGCGGGTCGGCAGGGATGCTGCCTCGCCTAGGGGAAGGGTCCTGTTTATCGGCAGCAGAATCAGCTCACCCATGAAGCAGGCCCTCGCCATGATAAAGAGCTTGAATGAAGAGGCTCGAGAAAGGGGGTTCCTCCGTGAGGAAAGCATTGCGTGACTGGTGGCAGGCATTAGAGCACCTGATTCTGCCCCCTGTACCCCTCTGCGGGCTGTGCGGCGAACAGCCCCGTTTGCCCGTTGGAGCCTGCCGGGGATGTCTTGATTCTCTTGCCATCAGCTGGCAAGGGAGAGAAGTAGGAGGCCACCTGTGTTTTTCCCTTTTCCCCTATCAAGGGTACGGCAGGGATTTGATACACCGTATGAAATTTCAGCGCGGATATCAGATCGCCTTTACCTTGGGCTTCTTCCTGGGCTTGGCGGCCAGGGAGGAACCCGCTCTCGCACAGGTGGACATCTTGGTTCCGGTACCTTTGTCGCCTGGCCGGTTGGAGAAGAGGGGATTTAACCAAGCCGCACTTCTTGCCGATAATATAAGGGGGGTATGGAAGCGTCAGGTTTGTGCCGCAGCAGTGAGAACCAGGGAGACCAAATCCCAAAGCGGCCTTTCCTTGACAGAGCGGAAACGCAATGTACAGGGTGCCTTTGCTTTACTGCCAGGTTTTGATTTGCGCAAAAAAACCTGCCTGATTGTGGATGACGTGATCACATCAGGCAACACGTTTTCTGCCCTGGCCAGACTTATCGAGGATTATGGCGGAAGACCCATGGGGATCTTTGCCGCCCGTACAGAAATATCGAGCAGGAGTGATGTTGATGCTGAGAAACTGTGAGGAATGCAATCGTATTTTTTCCCATCCGACTCGCACCTTGTGCAATGAGTGCTACGAGGAGGCTCAAAGGAGCTTTAAAGCAGTCAAGGAGTACCTCGTTGAGAACCCGGGGGCATCAGTGGCCCGGGTGGCTAAGGAAACCGAGGTACCGGTGGAAATAATCTATGAGTATATCCAGGAAGGACGTCTGGATGTAATTCCTAAAGATGCTGTGCTGAAGTGTGCAATTTGCGGCACAGCAATCAATGTAGGCCGGGTATGTACGAAATGCCGGGATGATTTGCGCAGCACCATCACTACAGAGCAGGGAAAATCGAGAGACAGCTTGCGGTCCAGATCCCGGGTGCATACTCTGGATACCATAAGAGGCAACAAGAAAGATTAAAGCTTTTTTAGCAAGGTGCCGACAAAGTAAGTAAGAGGAGAAAGGGGTTTTACTGATGATTATTTCCAACAAAGCAGCCGTGCAGCGTGTGGCACGGATTTATCACGAACAGCGTCAGGCCAGCCGGGTGCGGAAGCAAGCTGGAAACCCTTCTTACAATGATGAGGTGACTCTGTCGGCGGAGGGGAAAGAGATGCAGGCCATGCTGCAAAAGCTTCATAATGTGCCTGCAATCAGGCCGCAGGCGGAAGAGATAAAGGTGGCAGTGGAAAACGGCACCTATCAAGTGTCCTCCCGGCAAATTGCCCAAGGGATCCTTAACGCCCAGAAGCGGAGTTGAGGACTATGACTGTATGGGATGAGTTTCTTGCAGCTGTGAAAAGTGAAAACGCCCTCTTGCAGGAATTGATAGAGCTTGGAACCGCCAAACAGCAGAATATAAACAATGCTCAGGAAGTATCCCGTTTGGCCGGTGAAGAGCAGCTCTGTCTGACCCGTCTGGAAGAGGTGGACAAGGAGCGGGCGGAGCTTTTTGATGTGCTTTCGGCAGGAAAGACTCTGGAAGGATGGCTGGCATCTTTGCCCAGTGCGATGCAGGAGGCTGTGAGCCCTTTGCTGCTGGAGCTGACGGAGAACCTGGCCAGGCTGCAGTCGCTGAATGATCTGAATCAGGAGCTGTTGGCCCAGTCTTTGAGTTATGTACAGTTTTCCTTGAACTTATTTGTGGGCGATGACACCTCTCCGACCTACACCCGGCCCGGGGCTAATCCGGCTGGCAGATCAATATTTGACCGAAAGGTGTAATTCACTATGAGCATGAGGACAACCTTCAGCGGGCTGGCTATTGCACTCCGTGCTTTGCAGGCCCAACAAGTTTCCTTGGATATAACAGGGCACAATGTTGCCAATGCCAATAACCCCAATTACTCGCGGCAGACCGCACTCCACTCTGCCTCCAAACCATATCCCGCGCCCATGATGGGTTATACCCCTTCGTCGGGGCAGCTCGGCACAGGTGTAGAGATCGCCCAGATCAACCGCATGCGGGACGGCTTCGTGGATCTCAGGCTGCGCCAGCAGCTCCACAGCAAAAACTACTGGGCAGCCATGGAAGACGGTTTGCGGCAAGTGGAGCTTTTTTTCAATGAGCCGTCAGAGAACGGGATTCACTTTGCCCTGGATCAATTCTGGGAT
>JAAYSR010000001.1 GCA_012518325.1 Bacillota bacterium | reverse complement strand
TGGGTTATACTGATGAAACCGCACATGTTGTGAGTACGCCTCAAGAAATCCAGAAGCTGCCGATAGCAAGTCGCGTCGGTATTATAGCGCAAACCACCCAGTCAGTGAGCAACTTCAACGCATGTGTCGAAGTGCTGAAAGGGATGGTTGAGGATCTTAAAGCTTTTGATACCATCTGTCCTGCTACCGAACAGCGGCAAACTTCTGCGTGGGAACTGGCCGCCCAAGTGGATGTTATGGTTGTGATTGGAGGCCGAAACAGTGCCAACACAAAAAGGTTGGCTGAATTATGCAAGGAGCAAGGCACGGCTACATATCATATTGAAACTCCAGATGAATTGCAAAGGGACTGGTTCACCGGTGTCAAGCGAGCAGGAGTTACAGCCGGAGCTTCTACTCCAGATTGGTTAATTGAGGGGGTACTTACAAGAATGAACGAATTTAGCGAAGAAAAGGTAGCACAGACTACCGAAGAAATGGTAGCTGAGGCTGCCGAACAGGAAGCTGTGGACGCACCAGAGCAGGAAGAAGTCCAAGCTGACGCAAGTCCAGAAGCAGAAGTCGAAGAAGCAGTTGAAGAAGTCCAAGCAGAAGCTGCAGAGACTGGGGAAACAGCTCCAGAAGGGATCAGCGAAGTGCAAATGAGCGACTACGATGTCAAACTGCCTACAGTTGGCGCTGTGATTGAAGGCAAGGTTGTCCAGATCTCTAACGACGAGGTTTTGGTAGACATCGATTATAAGTCGGAAGGACGCATTCCCCTTAATGAACTTAGCTTCATCTCCAACGCCAGTCCAGAAGAAATTGTCAGTGTAGGCGAGGAGATCCTGGTAAAAGTTCTTAAGGTTGACGATTCTGAGGGAAATGTTCTTCTTTCCAAGAAGAGAGCTGACGCAGATCGTTCCTGGGATAAACTGGAAAACCTGTTTGAGACAGGCGGAACTCTCACAGCCAAGGTTATCCAGGTAGTAAAGGGCGGCTTGCTGGTTAACGTGGGTGTGCGCGGATTTATCCCGGCCAGTCATGTTTCCCGGGGATTCGAAGATGATCTGCAAAAATATATAGGTCAGGAACTTGAGCTGAAGATCATCGAACTGGATCGCTCCAGGAACAATGTGGTCTTTTCCCACAAGGAAGTACTGGAAGAAAAGCACGCCAAAGCCAAGGCAGAAGCCTTCGCCAACCTCCAGGAGGGCGACAAGGTAAAGGGTATTGTCCGCCGTCTGACCGATTTCGGTGCTTTCGTAGACATTGGCAACGGCGTCGAAGGGCTGCTTCATGTATCTGAAATGGCCTACAGCCGGGTAAACCATCCCTCAGACGTTGTTGCTGAAGGCGATGAGATTACCGTTATGATTCTCGGCGTTAACCAGGAAAGGGAGAGAATTTCCCTTGGGTTGAAGCAAACCATTCCTGATCCATGGACAACAGTCACCGAGCGCTATGCAGTCGGCCAAACCGTGACCGGCGAAGTTACCCGCGTGGTGGACTTTGGCGCCTTTGTTAAGCTCGAAGACGGCATCGAGGGTCTGGTGCACATCAGTGAGCTTTCCCATAAGCATGTGGCCAAGGCTGAAGATGTTGTTCAGCCCGGACAGGAAGTGAAGGTCAAGATCATCAGCGTGGACGCTGACGCACGCCGCATCGGCCTCAGCATAAAAGAGCTGGAGCCGAAGCCGGAGACTCCGCCGGCACAGGCGCCCAAGGGCCGGCAAAGCCAGCCTGACCTCACTGAAGGCACAGACAGCGAAGAACTTACAACTAATATCGGCGCAATGTTCGGCGATCTGTTCAAGGATGCCAAAGACGAATAATTGATTTAGTCGCACCAATCCTGTAGACTTCGGTCTACAGGATTTTTTTTTGGACACACTAAGGCCAAATGCTTGACTATATTGGAGGGATTTTGATGCCAACCGGCACCGCGTTACTGCTCATTGTGGCTGCCTTGATTTATTTCGGCGCAGGGCAGCGCATGCTGGACCGCATGCGCCTTACAGATACCCAAGCGCTGATTGCCATTGCCCTAATGATTGGGGGAAGCTTTATTACACTTCCTTTAAAAACAGGGCGAACAAGCGTCAGCCTCAACCTCGGAGGGGCGGTAGTACCTCTGGCCTTAGTGGTTTACCTTCTGGTTAAGGCGGATACTGCCAGAGAGAGGACCCGCGCTCTGGTGGCGAGCCTGATCACTGGAGGAATTGTCTATGGAGTAAGTCAGTTTACAGATTTTGACCCATCCAGCCCGTCATTGCTGATTGATCCTTTGTGGCTCTTTAGTGTGGTGGCGGGAATTGTAGGCTACCTTTCAGGGCGATCTCGGCGTGCATCCTTTATTGCAGGGGTACTAGGTCTGTTTGCGGTGGACTTGATCCACCTTGGGCAGGCTCTGATCAACAACATGGCCACCAGGGTTGTTCTGGGGGGTGCAGGCGTCTTTGACGCCATGGTCGTGGCCGGCTTAATTGCAGTTGCTTTGGCAGAAATCGTCGGTGAAACTCGAGAACGCATCGGAGGGGACGGTGAAGAAGCATGACCAGATATCGCAATCTGCTGCTGATGACTGCGGCTCTGGCAGTCATGCTTGCCTGCGGGGCTAGTGTCTGCATGGCAGACGAGAGGGGAGACTTAGGCTACTACACTCTAGTTGACGAACAAGAACAGGTAATTACCATGACCGGCAGGGAGCTCGACCCAGGTGACCGCTACATAGCCGGGGACAACAGGCTCTATGAAGTCATCCGCACCGAGGGGGACACAGTTTCCGTCCACTATGTTGAAACGATTGAACTGCCCAAAATCACAGAGGAGCTGCTGAAGGCGGATGTGGCCGCGGCAGAGGAAGCCCAGGGCGTGATCGGCATTTATCACACCCATAATGCCGAATCCTACGTACCGACTAGCGGTATTGAGTCTAAAGATGATGGGCGGGGAGATATTCTAAGTGTAGGAAAGGCTTTGGCCACTGCCCTTGAAGAGATGGGCCTTGAGGTTTACTGGTCCGACAACAGTCATATTCCCCATGACGGGCAGGCCTATATGCGTTCCAGGCGCACTGCGGTGGAACTCTTGCAGAAAAACCCTGATACACTCCTGGACCTGCATCGTGATGCCACTCCGCCGGAAGTCTATGAGACAGAAGTTGAAGGAGTGCCGGTGACTAAAGTGCGGCTGGTAGTGGGCAGGCAGAACCAGAACCGCGATGCGAACTTGGAGTACGCCAAGCGTATCAAGGCTGTAGCTGACGATATGTACCCTGGACTGATCGAAGGTATCTTTGACGCCAAGGGCAACTACAATCAGGACTTGGGCCCAAAAACCATTCTCTTGGAGTTTGGTGCACATACAACCAGCTTAGAACAGGCGGAAAAAGCTGCTGAGTTTTTCGCCAAAGTAGTCCCTGCCGCCGCAGGCCTGACCGCCGGAACGAAAGGGGAGGCGGAGCGGCAGATTGGAGGAGGGGCGAGCCGTGCCCTAGTGTGGATGATTGTGGCCGTTGCAGTTGTCGTTATTGGCTTTCTCCTGATCAGCCAAGGGAAAATTGGTTCACTGGCTGGATTTTTCCGTCGAGAGGCAGGTTTAGGACGAGAATCTGATGATGGGGACGAGAGTGAATGAAATACCTGCCTACCCTTGTGATTGCGACCCTGGTGGGCTTTTTGGCCCGATTATACATGCTGCGGCGAGATTACAGGCAGTATCCCAGCTATCCCCAGGGCTGGGCCATTCACCTGTTTCTGGGGTTCATCGGCGGCGCCATCGGGGCGATAATTGTCCCGGCAATCCTCGAGGGAGACTTTTCAGCGGTTTCCTTTCTGCTCCTGGCCGCCAGTCAGTTCCGGGAGGTGCGCAATGTCGAGCGGGAAACGCTCTCTTCCATGGAGGCAACTGAAATGGTCAAGCGGGGAACCGCATATATTGAGGGCATTGCCAGAGTTTTTGAGGCCCGCAACTATCTGGCCATCTGGGTGGCCCTCTCTGCCGCTGTGGCCTCCGAGCTCCTGGCTGACATCGGCTGGTGGCGGATGGCGGCAGGCGTCTTGGTTGGGGCGGTCTTGGCGGCAGTTCTGGTTCGGCTGATGCAGGGTGATTTAATTGGCGACATAGCTTCCGTGGAGCTGAGTGAAATCAAGTTCGAAGGCGCCCTGGTCGTCATTGAAGGGACAGTGATGATGAACGTAGGGCTGCCGGAGTCACGCCGAGTGTATGAGGAACGGGCTTTAGCGGCCTCTGTCAGGCCAAAGGGACCGAATGCCAAGGCTACGCTGGCTAACCTCGGCCAGATGCAGGCTATTGCCCACGATGTCTCGTCTATGATCGGGGTTTACATGGATGTTGGGGAGCAGGAGTTTATCCCTATGGTTCGCCGCGATCCGGCCACTGGCAGCCTGCGTGTCCTGATGGTGCCTTCTGAAAGGGATGAAGACGCCTTTTTAGCAGCCATCCGCAGGGTTCCGGTACTGGAGGGCGCGGTGCGCAAACCCTTAACGTCCTATGCCGGCAAGATGATCGATTAAGGGGTGGGAATGTGGATAAGATTATTCTGGCTGTCGTAGCGTTAGATCAAACCAGGGTGGGAGGGGGCGCTCCCATCTTTTACGCCCGTGATCAGGAGGAACTTGAGGAACTTGCCGTGCTGATCAGCAGAATTTTTGGAGCCGCTGTCCACGACTTGCATAATGATGTCTACATCATCGTGAAACATTGAACAGACTCTGGGGGCAGGAATACCATGGCAGATAGCGAAACTATCAATGCTAGAATGGAACGCAACCAGGGAGAGATTAGATGAGCAAACCGATTGTCGCCATAGTGGGCAGGCCTAATGTAGGCAAGAGCACCCTGTTTAACCGAATAACCAAATCCAGGACTGCCATTGTGGAAGGACAGCCTGGTGTTACCCGCGATCGCATTTACGGCGAGGGTGAGTGGGTCAACAAGCATTTTACCGTGATTGACACAGGCGGTATAGATTCTGAAGATGACGTGATTACAAGGCAGGTTCGCGTGCAGGCCATGGTCGCCGTGGAACAGGCTGACGTAATCGTCTTTGTGGTAGACGGCCGGGCCGGCCTTACCGGCATAGATGAAGAAATAGGCGATGTCCTGCGGCGCCACGAAAAGCCTGTGGTGCTGTGTGTAAACAAAGTCGAAGGTACCTTGGACTCCTGGGAGGCCGCGGTTGACTTTTACCGCCTGGGTTTGGGGGAGCCGATCTTGGTGTCCGCTGAGCATGGAAGAAATGTCGGGGATCTGTTGGATGCTGTGGTGGGTCATTTCCCGGAAGATGCCGATGTGGAGCCCGATGAGTCTTTAAAAATTGCCATTGTAGGACGCCCTAATGTAGGAAAATCATCCTTGGTGAATAAGATTCTAGGGGAAGAGCGAGTGATCGTCTCGGAGATTGCCGGAACTACAAGAGATGCCATCGACACCAAGCTTACCTACAAAGAGCAGCCTTTGACGCTGATTGATACGGCGGGTCTCCGTCGCAGAAGCAAAGTCGAGGAAGACCTGGAGTATTACAGCGTTGTCAGGACCTTAGGGGCTGTTGAGCGCTCCGATGTAACGGTTGTGCTCATCGATGCCACTGAAGGTTTGACCGAACAGGATAAAAGAATTGCCGGCTATGCCCATGAAAAGGGCCGCGGTGTAATACTCGCCGTTAACAAATGGGATCTTGTTCCTAAGGAAACAAATACGATGCGGGATTTTGAGCTGGAAATCAGGGCGGGACTGCAATTCCTCGACTACGCTCCCATCGTCTTCATCTCGGCCCTGACGGGCCAGAGGCTCAACAGGCTCTTGGACATCTGTCTGGATGTGAACGAGGCCTGCAATATGAGAATCTCAACAGGAAGGTTCAACGAGATCCTGCAGGATGCGATGGCGATGAACCAGCCCCCGAGCGACAAGGGGGTCAGGCTGAAGATCTACTATGGTTCACAGGTGCAGGTTAAGCCCCCAGTATTCGTACTGCATGTGAACCGGAAGGACCTGATGCACTTTTCCTATGAACGATATTTAGAAAACCGCATTCGGCAGGAATATGGCTTCGTGGGAACCCCGATTATGTTGGTCACTAAGGAGAGGGAAGAATGAAACATATACTGATTTTGGCGGCCAGCTATTTGCTGGGAAGCATTCCCTTTGGGCTGCTTATAGCAAAATGGTGGGCTAAAGTAGATGTTCGTCAACACGGAAGTGGAAACATCGGAATGACCAATGTGCTGAGGACGACCGGCGCCTTTTGCGCGGCCCTGACTTTGATCGGGGATATGGGCAAGGGCATGGCAGCTGTATTGATTGCGCGCCATTTCGCCGGAGGCGGGACTTTCCCTCTAGTTGCCGGACTGGCCGCTGTCTTTGGGCACAACTGGCCCATCTTCCTGCGTTTTAAAGGCGGCAAGGGAGTGGCAACCATTGCCGGACTCTTGGTTGCCTATAAACCTTGGGTTGCAGGGGTTTTAGTGGTGATCTGGCTTGCTGTGCTCATTGCTTCACGGTACATCTCCTTGGCCTCGATTGTGGTTGCCGTCTGCCTGCCGCTTGTGCTGGCAATTTTTGGGACCCAGGCCGCGGAGCTTCTGCTGGCGCTGATTATGGCGGCGGTAACTGTCTTCAGACATCGCAGCAACATCGAACGTTTGCGGACTGGAACTGAGTTTCGCTTTGGAGAAAAGGCAAGTTAAGGAAATTTGGACAGAGTACCTTACGCTAATGTAGGTACTCTGAGTTTTTTCCCTCCTGTTATATTTCTAGGACGTGAGTAATATAGTATACTGTCCAATAAGTTCAGGAGGGAAGCCTAAATGGAAAAATTTAACGTTTTTTCCCACATCGCAGAACGCACGGCAGGCAGCATTTATGTGGGTGTGGTTGGCCCGGTACGTACTGGAAAATCGACGTTCATAAAACGTTTTATGGATTTATTTGTGATGCCCGGTATCACGGATGTTTACTTAAAAGAGCGAACCAGGGATGAACTTCCGCAAAGCGGAGCGGGACGCACCATAACCACCACAGAACCTAAGTTCGTCCCGGATGAGCCGGTGGAAGTCCTCTTTGAAGAGACGACAAAGGCCCGTATACGCCTGGTGGACTGCGTCGGCTACACTGTGGCGGGCGCCAAAGGCTACATGGATGAAGAGGGGCCAAGGCTGGTGCGGACCCCCTGGTTTGACGATCCTATCCCTTTCCAGGAAGCGGCTGAACTGGGTACGCGCAGGGTGATTGAGGAACACTCCACCATAGGCCTGGTGGTGACCACCGACGGTTCCATTGCAGACTTGCCCCGCAGCGAGTATGTGGAGCCTGAGGGAAGAGTGATTGAAGAACTGCAGGCCCTGGGCAAACCCTTTGTGGTTGCGCTGAATTCCATCCATCCCAACAGCCCGGAAACAGCTGCCCTGGCCAGAAACCTGAGTGAGCAGTACGGAGTTACTGTTTTGCCCATGGACTGCCTGAGGATGACGAAAGAGGATATACTCAGACTTTTTGGTGAAGTTCTGATGGAATTTCCCCTTAGGGAGTTCAACGTGCGGCTGCCGAAATGGGTGGAGGAGCTGGCCCCTGATCACTGGCTGCGTCAGTTGTACGAAGATGTGGCCTGGGAGGCAGTGACAGAGCTGAAAAAGGTCAAGGACGTCAAATTGGCAGCAGTCCAGCGTTTTGCGGAAACTGAACATGTGCAGCTGGTCAATTTGGAAGATGTTGATTTGGGAACCGGCAAAGTGACTTTGAATGTTGCCCTCCTCAATGAAATGTTCTATCAGGTCCTGGCAGAAATGACCGGCCTCGAAGTTGAGGGCGACCATCACTTGATGCGCCTTATGCAGGACTTGACCGTTGCCAAGCGGGAGTATGACAAACTCTCAGCAGCCCTGCAGCATGTGCGGCAGACAGGATACGGAATTGTGATACCCAGTCTGGAGGATATCACTTTTGAGCAGCCTGAGCTGATCAAGCAGGGGCGGAACTTCGGCATCAAGCTCACCGCCAGCGCCCCGTCGATCCATATGGTTCAGGCAAGCATCCAAACTGAAGTAACCCCCCTGGTGGGAACTGAAAAGCAGGGTGAAGAACTGATCCGCTCTTTGACAGAAGAGTTTCAGGATGATCCCAATGCCCTCTGGGATCGCGACTTTTTAGGCCGCTCGCTGCAGGATATGGTGCGAGAAGGGATCAACAGCAAGCTGTATCGGATGCCGGAACATGCCCAGGAGAAGCTGCAGGAAACGTTGAGCAAGATCATCAATGAAGGAAGCGGAGGGCTGATTTGCATTATTCTCTAAGCCAAACAGTCTGGATTTCGGTGGGAACAAAGTGTTCCCACCTTTTTTACTGAGCGTTAATTGCCTCCTAGCGGGCCTTATGCTATAGTTGGGCTAATGACATAAGGGGGCAGTCAGATGGCAGTCATTGTTCAAAAATACGGAGGTTCATCTGTAGCAGATACAGACAAAATAATGAATGTAGCCCGCCGTGTCGTCCAGACGGTGCAGGAAGGGCACCGGGTTGTGGTTGTAGTTTCTGCCCAGGGGAAGACTACAGACAGTTTAATTGAACAGGCCCGGGCAATTTCCGCCAATCCTCCCAAGCGCGAGCTGGACATGCTGCTCGCCACAGGCGAACAGATGTCTATCGCTCTCTTGGCTATGGCCATTGACTCTTTGGGCCAGCCGGTCATCTCGCTGACGGGAGCCCAAGGCGGCATTATGACCGATACTCAGCATACCAAAGCCCGGATTCGTGAGGTTGACGGCGGGAGAATCTGTTCCGAGCTGGCGCAGGGTCAGGTGGTAATTGTAGCAGGCTTTCAGGGCGTAACTAACGCCAACGATATTACAACCCTGGGCCGGGGAGGATCCGACACTACTGCCGTTGCTGTGGCAGCCGCCCTGCAGGCTGAAGTCTGTGAAATCTACACTGACGTTGAAGGCGTTTACAGTGCAGACCCCCGCTTAGTCTCTGATGCAGTCAAACTTGACGAAGTGGACTACGATGAGATGCTCGAACTTGCTTCGCTGGGCGCTATGGTTCTGCAGCCCCGGGCAGTGGAGGTGGCCTCGGTCTATGGGGTGCCCATCCATGTTCGTTCGAGTTTCTCCGCTGAGCGCGGCACGATGATCAAAGAGGTGAATGTAGTGGAGCGAGAGGTTTCAGTAACTGGAGTTGCCTATGATGAAAACTGTGCTAAAATTACTTTGGCGGGAATTCCAACCGACATCAGCGCACTGCATAATGTCTTTTCGTCCCTGGCCGCTGAAGGTGTTAACGTAGACATGATTGTCCAAGCCGGTACATCTACTCCAACCGCAGACTTAACCTTTACCGTTGCCAGGGAAGAGCTTGACACAGCCCTTGCCGTAATTACCAGAATTCAGAATGACCAGAGCTGGAAAGTGGTTTGCGACGAGGATGTGGCCAAGGTGTCTATTGTCGGGGCAGGAATGATGACCAACCCAGGTGTTGCCGCAAGAATGTTTGAGGCCTTGAGCGAAGAAAAAATTCCAGTGTATGTGGTTTCAACTTCGGAAATCAAGGTTTCCTGCCTGGTTCCCCGTTCCCGTTACCAGGATGCGGTGAGGGCCTGTCACAGAAAATTTGAATTAGATCTAGGAAATTAGCTTGCCTTTTGGGTGAGATCATGATATCATTTTTATTGCGTCGGGGCGTGGCGCAGCTTGGCTAGCGCGCTACCTTGGGGTGGTAGAGGTCGCAAGTTCAAATCTTGTCGCCCCGACCATGTTTTAACTTTGGAACCTACAGCGTATGTTGTAGGTTTTTTTAACAGGGAGGGGATACATTTGCGCAAGCGATCTCTGTTTGTAGTGTTTTCCATCCTATTGTTATCCCAAGCCGCTTTAGCCTCCGCTTACATAGCAGTTGAAGTACCCGAATTCCAAAACGCAGTTGTGCTTGCCGCAGACCTTTACGGGGAAGACGAACCCGCATTGCTGCTGGGCCAAGGCCACATCCTCTCACTTTTCAAAGACGGCGCTTTTTCACAGCTGATTGACGGAATTTCAGGCCGCATCACAGCTGTTGCCGCAGGAGACATCAACGGTGATTTCAAAAATGAACTTGTGGTCGCCACTGACAGCGGCGGCGCGCTTTATTTTTTTGCAGAAAGAAACGGGCTCTGGGAACGTTTCGGCCAGACCCAATATTTATGGGACAGCATCACTCACCTGGAAGTGCATGACTTCGACAATGACGGCTGGGGAGACCTGCTGGCTCTGACCACGAAGGGCGAAGCCCATGTTTTTCTCTCCTCTGAGGGCACCCTCTTTCCTTTTTGGAAAAGTGAACCCGGGGAGATTGTGGCAGGCATTGAAGCACTAGATGTGGATCATGACGGCAGTCCCGAGGTCATATATGCACTGCAGTCCGGCTACATCGGCGTTTTGACGCTGGAGGGTCAAGAATTTGCCACCCTTTGGGAAAACTATCCTTGGGGTCTGGTTGAAAGCCTGGTGGTCGTTCCGCATCAAACCGCCCCGGAATGGCTTGTGGTGACAAACCGCAAGATGCTGTACGGCTGGCGCTATAGAAACGGAGAAGTTATCTCAACCAGGCTCTTCGAGGGAACTGAACTTGGGGAAACGCTTTATTACTTTCCCGGCCAGGGTCTGTTGAGCCTTTCAGCAAAGACTGGTGTATCACTCTTCGAACTGCAATCGTCATCCGTAAGTGAACAGTGGAGAGTGCCGGGTGTGTTTGGCGCCCACGCTTTTTACTATCGAGGAACACCGTATCTCCAGGACGCCAAGGGAACCTGGTTCAGAATTGAGCAGGGCAGTTCCGACTGGCGCGTTTTTTTGTATGATCAAGAAGTGACCGAGCTAGTAGACCTGTTCAGCCAAAATGGCGAATTTTATTATCGATTGCCCGATGTGGCCAAACTGTTGGGCTTGCAGGAAGCTCCCGCAGGCGACTGGCACTATTTAGCGGACGCTCACGAGATTGTGCTGGAGCCAGAGGGAAATCTCGTGAAATATGACGGCCTCGTTATTCCGCTGAATACCCCGATCCTAGTAAAAGAAGGACTGCCCTATGTGTCATCGGAAGTGTTTCCCCTGTTCGGGTGGACGGTAGAGCCTGATGTTGCCAGGCAGCATCTCACTTTTCGCCAGAATTGGGGATGGTGGCTGTAGCTTTTATTCACAGGAGGCAGGAAAAACCGGCGATCTTGTTGAATGTTAGGCGTGGTATAAAATCAACTTAGGAATATCTATACACTAAGGTTCACTAAGAGGAGGAGAATTTGTGAAGGAATACGGAACCGAGTTCTTACGGAACGTGGCCTTGGTAGGTCATGGCGGTGCAGGAAAAACCTCCCTCGCGGAAGCCATGCTCTATGCAGCCAAGGGTATTAATCGCTTAGGCAAAGTTGATGACGGGACAACAGTGATGGACTTCGATCCAGAAGAGACTCGTCGCCAAATTTCCATTAATACGGCATTGGCTCCGGCAGAATGGAAGAACCATAAAGTCAATATTCTAGATACACCAGGTTACTTCGACTTTGTTGGTGATGTAATTGCGGCCCTTACAGTAGCCGATGCAGGCCTGTTGGTCGTCTGCGCCTCATCTGGAGTTGAAGTTGGCACCGAGAAAGGCTGGGACTACTTTGAGCAAACCGGTCTGGCAGCCAGAGCTGTTTTTATCAACAAAATGGATCGTGAAAATGCCAATTTCAGCCGGGTTGTTGATCAGCTGCGGGAGCATTTTGGCCCCAAACTTGTACCCATTCAGCTGCCCATCGGAGAAGCAGAGTCTTTTTCGGGCATAGTTGACCTGGTACAGATGAAGGCTTTCCTGAAGGATGGAGATTCTGTCAAGGAAGGTCCGATTCCCGACGATATGGCCGACGCCGTCGAGGCCGCCAGGGAAGAGATGATCGAGGCTGCTTCGGTAGCCGACGATGAGCTCATGATGAAGTACCTTGAAGGTGAAGCGTTAACTGATGACGAGATTAAGCATGCGGTACGCCTAGGCACTCAAAGCGGCGAGATGGTGCCCATTCTCTGCGGCAGCGCCCAATCCGCCTTTGGAGTCAGCGCTCTTCTGGACTACATTGTTCAAGGCATGCCGTCGCCTGCCAACCGCACCATTGCCGGCACTGACGCCGACGGCAATGAGGTTACGATCAGCACCGATGATCAAAACCTTTCTGCCCTGGTCTACAAAACAATGGCTGACCCCTATGTGGGCAAGCTGACTTTGTTCAGGGTGTTTTCCGGAACGCTCCGCTCCGACAGCAGTGCTTTTAACGTACGTACCGGCCGGGATGAAAGAATTGGCCAGCTGTTCCTGATTTCCGGCAAGGATCAAATTCCTGTCAGCAAGATTGGACCTGGCGACTTAGGCGCTGTGGCCAAGCTCCAGGATACAACAACCAATGATACGCTGTCCTCCAAGGACAAGAAGGTCAGCATCAAACCAATTGCATTCCCCAAGCCTGTGATGAGCATGGCTGTTCAGCCGAAGGCTAAGGGCGATGAGGATAAGATCGGATCCGGACTCAGCCGTCTATCAGAAGAAGACCCGACCTTTACGGTAGAAAAGAGCGTCTACACAGGCCAGAACCTGATCAGCGGCATGGGCGAACTGCATTTAGAGATCATGTGCAGCCGCCTGCAGAAGAAGTTCGGTGTTGAAGTTGAACTGACTGATCCGGCTGTTCCATACAGAGAGACCATTCGTGGAACGGCGGACGTTGAAGGCAAGCACAAGAAACAGTCCGGCGGCCGTGGACAATTTGGTCATGTGTTCCTGAAACTGTCTCCTGGTGATCCTGAACATGAGGATCGCTTGGAGTTCATCGATGACATCTTCGGCGGCGCTGTGCCTCGCAACTTCATCCCCGCGGTAGAAAAGGGTCTGCGTGAGATTCTCGATGACGGACCTTTGGCCGGCTATCCTGTGGAGAATATCCGGGTCTCCCTGTACGACGGTTCTTACCATGCGGTAGACTCATCTGAGATGGCCTTTAAGATCGCAGCCGGCATGGCATTTAAAAAAGGCTTCCTGGAAGCAAGCCCAGTTCTCCTTGAACCCATAATGAACGTGGAGATCACCGTTCCCGAACCTTTCATGGGTGATGTCATGGGCGACATGAACAAGAAGCGCGGCCGCATCCTGGGCATGGAACCCAAGGGCGGCATGCAGGTGATTCGGGCCCAGGTTCCCATGGCAGAAATGTTCAAGTACGCCATTGACCTGCGTTCCATGACACAGGGCCGCGGTTCCTTCACCTCTGAGTTCAGCCACTATGAAGAGGTCCCTGCGAACATTGCGGAACAGGTAATTGCTGCACGGAAGAAACAGGACGACTAGTCACAGCATTTAGATATGCAGTCCCGAACAGGGGCTGCATATTTTTTTCTGCGCAGCATAGGGTGTAGGGGGTGATGGTTATGACCAGGAAGAATGCTGCCGATATCAATGGCTTTTCCCTGCAGCCCGCTGCTGTTCTGCAAGGATTTGTCCTCTCCCAGCTGCTTCTGTTGCTGATTGCAGCCGTCTTGGCCCTTGCAGTGTATTTCTCCCCTTGGCAGGCAAGTGCGAAACTGCTGAATGTTCTAACCCATGTGGGGGTTTTTGCCGGAGCAGTTTGGGCCGGCATGCGCTGCCGGAACAAAGCCTGGCTTCATGGAGTATTAGTGGGAGTGCTGGCCTTCCTGGTTTTCAGCGTAATCGGCTATGCAGGGCCTCTGCTGACAACCTGGCTCTGGTGGAGAAAGCTTATAAAAATGGTGTTCGTGGCTATGCTCGGGGGAATGCTCGGGGGCCTGATGAGAAGCAACTGAGTATCAAACGAAAATTTTTCTAACTGCAAGGACTCTATCTTTCATTAGCGAAAGTAGTATTATGTCGAATTTTCGCTGATGGGGGAATGAATTTGCGTATCGTACGATCTAAGAGAGACTATGCTTTAGCGGCCCTGCTATTGGTTTTTGCCATCCTTTTGGGCGCTGCGTCTGATGGACAAGCAAGTGAAGGGGCAGCCTTTGATTTTACAGAGCTGATTAAGGATACGATTATCTATGGAAACATAACCAAGGACACACCTGCGTATAACGATTATTCAAACAGCCGCAGGCAAACTGGCGAGTTCAAGAGCGGTGAAGTGGTGGAAGTGCTTCGGGATCGGGCCTATGCCTGGTATCTCGTGAAGGCTGAGGACGGCAGGGAAGGGTGGATCGCCGCCGACAGCATCTCAATCCCCGGTGATCCTGAGACCAATCTGGAGCAATTGCCCCAGGCTGTCCTGGAGGCCTATGTAAACACCCGGGGCTTAAGTTCTAAGACTGACCACCTGGTTTGGGTGGACCTTGACCGCCAGCTGACCCATGTTTTCACCGGAAAACAGGGGGCATGGAGTCTGGTACGGACCATGCCCAGCTCGACTGGGAAGAATGTATCCCCAACTTTGAGGGGCCTGCATGAGATCGCCGAGCGAGGAACATGGTTCTATTCTCCCTTCTTGGGACGGGGCGGAGAGTACTGGGTACAGTTTTCCGGGCCCTATATGTTCCATTCCCTGCCTATGGACCAGGAGCGCAATATTGTTGACTACACTCTACTGGAGAGACGCTCTGCCGGCTGCATTCGCTTATCGATGCAGGACTCAGAGTGGTTTTACTCCTTTATCAAGCGAGGGTCAACTGTCTTTGTAAACTGATCACACCTGCCCCATCAGTTAATGATGGGGTTTTCATCAACTTAGAAAGGACTTGAGCTAGGAATGACCCTTGGAAAACGAATTGGCCCTCTGAATCTGCCCCTTCTCAGTTCAATGTTCAGGTTTGCCCTGCCCATCATGGCTATGAACATTCTTCAGCTGCTCTTCAATGCAGCTGATATGATTGTTGTGGGCCGCTTTGAAGGCAGCCTGGCCCTGGCGGCAGTAGGTGCCACAGGTTCTTTGATTAATCTGATCGTCAACCTGTTCATGGGTTTGTCGGTTGGCACAGCTGTAATTGTGGCCCAGGAGTACGGGGCCCGTCGGGCTGAAGATATCCGTCAGTCTGTTCACACCTCGATTGCAGTAAGCATAGCGGCGGGGGTTTTTGTCGCCATCATGGGCATAGTGCTCAGCAGGCCCATGCTCCAGATGATGGGTACCCCAGACGACATCATCCATCT
>JAAYSR010000070.1 GCA_012518325.1 Bacillota bacterium | reverse complement strand
TTCTGGACGCAGACCAGTTTTTGCCCATCGCAGACTTTTTGTACTGCGCTGCCCAGCTCAGAAAGTATTTGGACGATGAAGAAGGTCCACTTGCCGAACTTGCTGCGGGCCTGACCCCCCTGCCAAGCTTAAAGGCGGAGATTGAACGGTGCATCGATCCGGAGGGGCATGTCAAAGATTCGGCCTCGCCTGAACTAGGGCGCATTCGGAGCAAGATGCGCACCTTGGCCAACCGCATTCGCGAGCGCCTGGACAGCCTGGTTCATTCTTCCGCCATGGCCAAGATTCTGCAAGATCCCATTATTACTGTGCGTAACGGACGCTATGTTGTACCCGTGAAGGCGGAGTACCGCAGCAAGTTTCAAGGAATTGTCCATGATCAGTCCGGCAGCGGCGCCACCTTATTCATGGAGCCCGCTTTTGCAGTGGAGCTGAACAATGATCTCAACGTGGCGGAGCAGCAGGAACAGGCGGAGGTGCAAAGGATACTCAAGGGCCTGACAGCGGAAGTTGCAGAATACAGCGCAGTTATACTAAACAATTTGCAGATTGTAACGGAGCTGGACTGCATCTTTGCCAAGGCCCGCTACAGCCGGGCCGTAGACGGGGTAGAACCTGTGATGAACGATCAAGGGCGCATTAACATCAAACAGGGGAGGCATCCTCTGCTTAAGGGAAAGGTTGTGCCTATTGATATCTGGCTTGGCAATGAATTCCATGTTCTGGTAATTACCGGGCCTAACACTGGAGGCAAGACTGTGACCCTCAAAACAGTGGGTTTGCTGTCGCTGATGGCCCAGGCCGGGCTGCATGTTCCCGCCGAACCAGGTTCCGAACTTGCAGTATTCGAGGGGATCTATGCTGACATTGGCGATGAGCAGAGCATTGAGCAGAGTCTTAGCACCTTCTCGTCCCACATGACAACTATCGTGGGCGTCTTGGATGATCTGAAAAAGAATTCACTGGTGCTCTTGGATGAGCTCGGTGCAGGCACAGACCCCACTGAAGGCGCAGCTCTGGCCACAGCTATTTTGGAGCACCTGCGCAGCCGGGGAGTCCATACTATTGCCACAACGCACTATTCAGACTTGAAAAGCTATGCCTATACCCACGAAGGGGTGGAAAATGCCAGCGTAGAGTTCGATCTGAAGACATTAAGGCCGACCTACCGCCTTTCCATCGGAATTCCAGGCAAGAGCAACGCCTTTGCAATATCCCGGCGGCTTGGCCTAAGCGAAGACATAATCGAGCAGGCACAGCAGCTGCTGTCTTCGGAGCATCTGCAGGTTGAAGATATGATAGGTGAAATGGAGACCAATCGCCGGCAGGCTGAACGGGATCGGGCCGCAGCCGAGAACCTCCGCAGAGAACAAGAGGAGCTTAGGGCAACATACGAGCGGAAACTGCAGGAGTTGGAGGCAAAGCGGACGGAACTCCTGGATCAGGCCCGGGCTGATGCCCAGCGCCTGCTGGAGGAAGCCCAGTCAGAAATCAATGCCATCCTTGGGCAGGTACGCCGCATGGGACGGGAAGAGCTGGAAACAAATGTGAAGGAGTACCGGGAGGAGATTGCCTCCAGGAGGGAAGCCTTAAGCAAGCAGCGTAAGGAAAGACCCAAGGCCCAGGGACCGGCCAATCTCAAACCCGGAGAAGAGGTCCGCATCAAGAGCCTGAGGCAGAATGGATTTGTGCTGGAGCCGCCTACAGCCGGCGGTGACGTTTTGATTCAGGCAGGCATCATGAAGATCACGGTCAAGGTGGATGATCTGGAGCGGATTGAGGCAAGAGAGGCCAAACCCCAGGTGCGTCGGGGAGGCGGAGGCACCGGCAGGGCCCACTTGTCCAAGAGTCGTACTATTCGCAGTGAGATTGACCTCAGGGGCAAGACTGTGGAAGAGGGCCTCGCAATTGTGGACAAGTATCTGGATGACGCTTTCCTGTCATCACTGGGCAGGGTGCACCTGATCCACGGCAAGGGAACGGGCGCGCTTGGCGAGGCAATCCATCAGTACCTCGGCACGCACCCTCATGTGCAGGCATTTCGCTACGGAGCTCCCAGCGAGGGAGGGCACGGGGTCACAGTTGTAGACATTCATCTGCCCAGCTGAACTTAGATACCCAGCTTTTAACATTACAGCTCGAATGCTATCAAAGAATGGATTAGTGGAATTGAGGTGGACAAGGTGAACTGGTCTTATCTATGGAGAGAATGGATTCGGCCCCTGGGCGGCGCAGTTGTTTTAGCCCTTTTCATCATCGTGTTTGTGGCACAGTCCTTCAGGGTGGACGGTGCGTCGATGGAAAACACGCTCATGCACGGCGAAAGGCTGATGGTGGACAAACTGACCTATCGATTCAGAGAGCCCCGGCGGGGAGAGATCATTGTGCTGAACGTGCCTGGCGCGAGATTCATTAAGCGGATTATCGCCGTAGGCGGAGATACCATTGAAGAGCGCAACGGCGTCATCCATGTAAATGGCGAGGCCATTGACGAACCTTATGTAGACAATAAAACGAACATGAACTGGGGACCGTTTCGAGTGCCGGAGGGGCATGTCTGGGTGATGGGCGACAATAGGCCCCGCAGCAATGACAGCCGGGGAACTGTGGGTTTCTTGCCGGTTAAGAATATTGTGGGGAGGGCCATCTTTAGGTATTGGCCCCTGAACAGAATCAGCGGCGTCTAATGCAACAGGATCAGAAAAGGGGAAGCAGGCTCAACGAAGTGTGAGCTCCTTCCCCTTTTTTGATACCTCTTATCTCTGCAGGAATGGGATGCTCTGCCACCAAGGCTGGGAGCAGCGGGGCGAGATTTCGGTCGGTTCTGTACCTGCTATGAAGATTTCGCGCCTCACTTCATCGGGAGGCAGGTTGCAGTCATCTGTGACTAAGAGCCCGGTCTTGGTGTCGATCAGCACACCTTCAACCAGTCCGCTGGGCTTGGGGAAATCCCTGATGGGCGTATCCTTAAGCGCTTCCCGCATAAAGTCGCCCCAGATCGTAGCGGCATTCCAGGATCCGTAGCGCACACCTCCGTAGACCATGCGGCGGGGGGTGTCCTCGCCAAACCAGACCACACTCACCAAATCAGGTGTGTAACCCACAAACCAGGCATCCTGGTAGTCTGAGTGGGTGCCGGTTTTTCCTGCAGCGGGCCGGCCGATGTTGGCGTTCTTGCCAGTGCCCCGCTCAATAACGCCACGCAGCATATCTGTCATAATGTAGGAGGTTTGCTCACTGAGAACAACCTCTAAACGGGTGCTGTTCTGTTCCAGCACATTGCCGTTGGCATCAGTCACCTTCAAAATGGAGAGGGGCTCGACCTTAATGCCCTGGTTGGCCAGGACGCCGTAGGCGGTTGCCAGCTCGAGGAGACTCACGCCCTTGGTCATGCCTCCCAAAGCCAGTGGGGCCAGGCCTACATCATTGACCCGTCCTTGCTCTACAAAGGTGGTGATTCCCATCTTTTTCGCATAGTCAATGACGGTTTGGGGACCAAGCTGGTCCACGATCTGGGCGGCGATGACGTTCAAGGAATCCTCCAGGGCCTCCCGTACAGTGACTTCTCCCGCGAATGTTTCGTAATAGTTGCGGGGGGACCAGACTTCTCCCGTGATGGTGACAAACTCAGTCGGTTCATCCATATAGACATCGGCCACAGTGATGCCTTGGTCAATAGCTGCAGTATACGGGAAGATTTTTATTGCTGAACCTGGCGAACGCAGAGCTTGCACGCAGCGGTTAAAACTGTCCTCGCCCCGGCCCCCAACCATGACCCTGATCTCACCTGTCTGCGGAACCATGGCCAACACTGCCCCCTGAGGCTGGGTGAGGGGACCGTCATGGGAGTTATTCTTGGGCAGACCCTCAGCTAACGCCTTTTCAGCCGCCCTTTGCATATCCAAGTCCAGCGTTGTGTAGACACGCAGGCCCCCGCTGAACACGGCGGCTTCACCATAGCGTTCAACCAGTTGGCCAATTACGTAGTCTACGAAATAGCTGGCCTCTACAACGCGCTGCTGGCGTTCAGCCAGATTCAAAGGCTCCGCCTTGGCGGCTTCGGCCTCAGCGGCCGTTATGTATCCCACTTCTTCCATGCGGCTGAGGACGAAGTTGCGGCGGTCTATGGCTATATCGGGATTGATAAAGGGAGAATAACGGCTGGGCCAGCGAATTACTCCTGCGATCATGGCCGCTTCGCTCAGCGTCAGATCCTTTGCCGATTTGCCGAAAAAGGTGCGGGCGCCTGCCTCAATGCCGTAGGCCCCATGATTTAGATAAAACTCGTTCAGATAAGCTTCCAGGATTTCATCCTTGGAGTACTTCCGTTCAATTTGCACTGCCCAGAGGAATTCCTCAAGCTTCCGCATGATCGTCTTCTTTTGAGTCAGAAATACATTGCGGGCCAGCTGCATTGTGATTGTCCCTCCGCCCTGGCTGAAGCTCCAGTCCCTGAGGTTGACCAAGATCGCCCGGCCGAAGGCAATAAAGTTGATGCCGTGATGATTGTAGAACTGGTCATCTTCTATGGCTACAACCGCATTCTTGACATGATCCGGAAGTTCAGTAATGTCCACGGGGATTCGGTTTTCTTTATACAGATCCGTGATTAATCGACCCTTAATGTCATAGATGTAAGTAGTAAAGTTCTGATGGATGTTGACCTGGTCGAGGCTGGGAGCACTGCGGAGATAAGCGGCAAGAACGCCGATGCCGGCTCCAAACAACGTTGATCCCAGAATCACTAGTACATATATAAGAATGGTCTTTCTTTTCACACTGACACCCCCGGGGGTTATTTCATGGTCTTATTATAACATATAACTTCGCCAAATAATCTGAATCACCTAGGGTCCCTGGCCCCAAAGTTGTGAACACTTGTGAGAGGTGAAGGTACGTGATAAGATTTACTTGGCGCACCTATCTAGGCCTGGTGCTGTTCATTCTGGTCCTGTTTTCGGTGCTGGCGCTGATGATTGCAGAGAGACGCCTGGCACCGGTGCTGCGCACCTGGGCCGAAACAAGGGCTGTCAGCCTGGCGACCAGGGCTATTAATGTGGCTGTGGAGGAAATGATGGCTGTCAGCCTCAGCAGCACAACCATGGCACACCTGGTTCGGGACGGCGAAGGCAATTTACAGGCGATTCAGTATGATATGGGGGAAGTCAACCGGGTGAGCAGCCAGGCTACACATAAAATATTGCAGACCCTCAATAACATGGGCGAAGAGGTTTTTCCAATTCCCCTGGGCCAGCTTACCGGACTGGACTTTCTGGCTTCCTGGGGACCAGGTATTCCTGTGCGCATGATACCTCTTGGCGGACTCACCACAACGCCTGTGGCCAGTTTTGAAAGTGCCGGGATTAACCAGACCTGGCACCGCGTGCTTTTGGATATACAGGTTGTGATGCGGGTGGCTGTGCCCTTAGTGTCAGAAGATATCCTGGTTTCCACCCAGGTTCCCATCTTGGAAGAAGTGTTTATTGGAACAGTGCCTACTTGGTACTTCACCGGTCAGGGCAATCTGCTCAGTTCCGACGGGCGCCTGGAATTTCCGTTAAAGTGAGTGAACACCTTCTATGTTACGCTATAATCATGGCATGGTTGAGAAGAAATGGCAAGAGCGCTGGGCGTTAGAGTCAAGTTCAGCAAGGCCGCATGCCTGTGCAGTGCTTGTTCCCCTGGCAGACGAAAGCTTGGGGCTGGAAAATGCCCGCCTCATGGTACTTGCGGACTTCTTCAGCCGGACAATGGGCGCCGCCCCTACGACCATCTCGCTGCTCAACTGCAGGGAAAGCTGGCTGGCAGATGCCGAAGAGCTGGGGCTCAAAGCCCGGGAAGCTCAGCCGCAGCAGGCCTTTACTTGGGCAGTTGTGCCTCGGGACTATGTACAGGCACACCGTGGGCTCCTGCAGGCCAGGGAATTTTTCCTTTGCGGACGCCTGCTCGATGACGGCGCTGATTCCCTACCTGAACTGATCGACGATTTCGGCGCAGATGCCCTTCGGGTCTATTTTTTGTATATGGGGCCCTGGGAACGTGATTACCGGTTTCGCTGGCAGGGGTTGGTCAGTGCCTACCGCTTCGTAGAGCGATGTTGGCGGCTTGCACAGCACTTGGGGGGCAGCTCTGCAGCAGAGTGTGCTGCGGATTTGCAGTCAGACGTGCAAAACCGCCTGCGGCAAGGAAAACCCCATACCGCACTGGCAGCGGTGATGGGGTACATTAAGCATAAAGAAAAGCTCACGGCGGGAGAAGCCAGGGTGTTGGCAACGCTGCTTCAGCCCTGGACACCGCACCTGAGCGCAGAACTACTTGAGCTTGTGGCGTCGGTCTAGGATGATGATTGTCGGCAGCGTAACTGCACAAATCAGCAGGGCAATAATCTGACTCAGCACGAAGGGACCATAGAGGGTGCTGTGCTGGCGAATGAAGTCCAGAAAAAATCTCACCGCGGAATGGACAAAAAGTGTGCGGAAGAACGCATAACCGTGATATTTCGGGTTTTTGGCCCACTTCCAGGCGAAGGGCAGGATGATCATGGATGCCAGCACTTCATAGAGCTGCGTTGGGTGAACCGGCACTAAGCTGCTGGGAAACTCCACAGCCCAGGGAAGATCGGTGGGCGGACCATACAGCTCGCCGCTGAGAAAGTTGCCGGTGCGCACGAAGATGTGGCCTGCAGACAAAATGGGCCCTGCAAAGTCAGCTATTTGCCAATAGTTCAATTTGTGCCTGCGGACGTAGAAATAGCCGGCGATCATGATGGCGATGATGGCTCCATGGGAGGCCATGCCTGCCCGGGAAAAAATCTCCAGCGGATGTGCCAGAAAATAGCGCCAATTGGGCAGCACCGCTCCAAGGCGGCTGCCGATCAGACCAACCACGCCGGAGATAAAAAAGAGATCTTCGATCTTCTGCTCGTCTACTCCATGGAAGCGGGCAAAGTAGCGAGCTATGAGGTAAGCTGAAACAAAGGTGCAGCCCATGAGGATCCCGTACCAGTAAATATCGATGGAGCCGATGCTGAACGCGATTGGATACATAACATCACCTCGCTGGATTCGTAAGAATTATCTTCCACCCGCGAGATAAAATACCTGCACAGAACAGGAGGCTTTTTAATGAAGAAAATAGTGCTGACAGGCGGCGGCACCGCCGGCCACGTCAACCCTCACTTCGCCCTCATACCGCACTTGCAGAAAAGCGGGTGGGAGATTCACTATATAGGAACCCACGATGGAATTGAGCGGGAGCTGATAGAGCCCCATCTGCCTTACAACCCAATCAGTGCAGGCAAACTCAGGCGATACTTCGATGTCAAGAATCTGAGCGACCCTTTCCGAGTACTGAAAGGCATTGCTGAGGCGTACCGCGTCCTGCGGCGCATCAGGCCCAGGGTGGTGTTCAGCAAGGGCGGTTTTGTTTCGGTGCCTGTCACTGTTGCCGCCTGGCTGCTGCGGATTCCCGTTATTCTGCACGAGTCAGATTTGACGCCTGGGTTGGCCAATAAGCTCAGTCTGCCCTTTGCCAGTGAACTGTGCCTGACCTTTCCGGACTCACTCAAGTACGTTAAAGGCAAGGGTACAGTGACCGGCACACCTATTCGGGCTGAGCTGCTGGCGGGGCAAAAGAGTGAAGGACTCAGGCTGTGCGGTTTCGCTGAGGATGTCCCTGTCCTGCTAGTGATGGGCGGAAGCCAGGGAGCAGGAGTATTCAACCAAGTTATTCGTGAGAATCTCCCAGTGCTTGCTGAACGCTACCAGATCATTCACCTATGCGGAAAAGGCAACCTGGATCAGGCTGTTAAGCATCCCCGCTACTGTCAAGTGGAATACGCCAAGGAAGAACTGGCCCATTTGCTCGCGGCTGCAGATTATGCCCTCTCCCGTGCCGGCGCGAACGCTATTTTTGAGCTCCTGGCCCTTGCTAAGCCGCATGTCTTGGTACCCCTGTCGAAAAAGGCCAGTAGGGGGGATCAGATCCTGAATGCTGCATCCTTCGCCAGGCAGGGATTTAGTCTGGTGATTCAGGAAGAAGAGCTGAACCTCCAGTCGCTGCTGGATAACCTGACCCGCCTGGAGGAAAACAAAGAACAGTTTATCGCAGCGATGCAGGCATCGCAGGTTAAGGATGGCACTCAGAACGTGCTGCGTGTAATAGAACAATGGCAGAGTAAATAGTTGCCAACGCAGACAAAATATGGTTAAATGATAAGTGAACAGATGATCAAATCACAAGATAGGAGTGACCAAGATGTCGGTGAAACTTGCTGTGATTTACTATAGTTCCACAGGAACCAACTACCAGCTGGCAAAGTGGGCTGAGGAAGGCGCGAAGGAGCTGGGTGCAGAAGTAAGAGTGTTAAAAGTCCCTGAGCTGGCACCGCAGGAAGCGATTAATTCGAATCCGCTCTGGAAGGCCCACGTAGAAGCCACGCAGGAAGTTCCTACAGTGACTTTGGATGACTTAGAGTGGGCGGATGCCTACATTTTCAGTGTACCTACCCGTTTTGGGAACATGGCCGCCCAGATGCGCCAGTTCCTGGATACAACCGGCGGCCTGTGGTTCCAGGGCAAGCTGGCCAATAAGGTCGTCAGTGCCATGAGCTCTGCTCAAAACCCCCATGGAGGCCAAGAGGCTACCATTTTGTCTCTGTACACCAACATGTACCATTGGGGTGCCATTGTGGCTGCACCGGGCTACACCGATCCTGTTACTTTCGGAGCAGGCGGCAATCCGTATGGAACCAGCGTTACAGTTGATCCAGAGGGAAAAATGGTGGAAGATGTAAAAGAAGCTGTAAAGTACCAGGCAAAGCGAACTGTAACTGTAGCGCAATGGGTCAAAGAGGGTAAAGAGTAACTGGCGGGCAGTTGCGCGGCAGAGGAAAAGGCCAAGGCAGGGAATTCCCTGCCTTGGCCTTTCTTGTTACGCGTTTTTGACCTCAATTGCTTTGCTGTTTTCCCAGAGACCGTGAATATTGCAGTAACTGAGGGCGATGAGTGTGCCGCTTTCTTTCAGACGCACGGTGACTTTAGCGAAGGGGTCGGTATAGACTGGTCCTTCGTGTCCGCCTTTCAGCCCTTCTCCGTGTCCTGCAAACTGGATATCGGCCAGCTCAAAGGTGAAACCTTCAGTTGGTTCAAAGAGCAGCTTGATCCAGCGGATATGGTGTTCTGCGGTGTTAGGATGGGGAATATCCGCTCCGACGCTCACGCCGATTTCCACCGGCTGGTCTGCCTGAACGCTGTCTGGGGCATCGATCACAGGAACATGTTTCTCGTTTTTCCAGTCGCCGCTGCGCAGCAGTTCGCCTAATTTCATAAAATAACCTCCTCTTGCATTTTTTCTTAACCTTAATGTTCTCGATTTGGTGTATTTGTCCTGCTGCTTATACTCATGGAATGGGCTAGAATGGCACACTCTAATAGCGAGGTGATTCTATGGTGCGCTGTCCATTCTGCAATCAGCCCATGGTCAGCATGGAGATGGAAACAGATGTGCCCTTTGCTGACTTGTACCGCTGCGGCGCCTGCGAAGTTCAGCAGGCTGTTCACTGGGGGCACGGTGAGAGATTGGTGGTAGCGGAAAGTGATCTGGAACCGGGCTATGATCCGCAAGACCCAGATCAATAGCCGAGAGGTGATGCAGTGCTGATAGCATTTGTTGCTTCACTGGTTCCGGGCATGTTTTGGCTCTGGTATTTCAATCGCTATGATGTGGGTGACAAGGAACCCTTGGGGAAGCTGGGCCTCTGCATGGCTGCAGGGGCTTTGGCAGTGATCCCTGCATTGATCTGGGAGGCCCCCTTTCGCGATCTTTTGCAGAGCTCGAGGTCGCTGGGGATTCAACTGGGCCTCTCTTTTTTGGTAGTGGGCTTGGGCGAAGAGTTCTTTAAGCTGGCCGCGGTCTACTTGTCAGTGTTCCGTTCGAGACACTTTAACGAACCCATGGATGGAATAATCTATGCAATAGCAGCGGGCATTGGTTTCTCTGTTGTAGAAAATGTCCTTTACATTTCTGCCTTTGGTCTGGTGGTGGCTCCTCTCCGGGGAACAGTGGCCAGTTTGGCCCACATTGCTTTTTCGGGACTGGCAGGGTTTTTTCTCGGCAGAGCCAGGTTTTCCAACACACCCTGGGTTCAGGCCGCCTTGGGACTGGCCGCTGCGGCGCTGGCACATGGTCTCTATGACTTCCTGCTTATAACTCATCTTGCTTCTCCTTTAGTGTTAGTCCTCCTGATTCTCGCTTTGCAGTACGTATTGTTCATGGCGATCCGGCACACAGCCAAGTCCTCCCAGCGCAGGTAATCCTTGTCTCGAAGGGCCTCCTGTGCTAGAATGGGAACGAAAGGACGTGACACTATGGCTGGACATTCCAAGTGGGCTAATATTAAGCACAAGAAAGCCAAAGAAGATGCGAAGCGGGGTCAAGTCTTCACCAAGGTAGGCCGTAAGATTACGGTTGCCGCCAAAGAGGGCGGACCTGATCCTGAGACCAACGTCAGGCTGCGCTTGGCAATCGATGAAGCCCGGGCGGTCAACATGCCTAATGATAATATTGAACGGGCCATTGCCAGGGCGGTAGGAGGTTTGGAAGGGGCAATATACTCTGAAGTTCTCTATGAAGGCTATGGGCCCGGCGGCGTAGCCATCATGCTTGACACCCTGACTGACAACCGCAACCGCACAGCTGGCGAGGTGCGGCACCGTTTTTCCAAATACGGCGGCAATTTGGGTGAAAGCGGCTGCGTAGCCTGGATGTTTGAACGGCGAGGCCTGTTGGTTGTGGAAAGGGAAGGGGCCGATGAAGATGAAGTGATGCTTTTGGCCCTGGAGGCAGGTGCAGTGGATGTCGTCGCAGAGGGCGACGTAATTGAGATCCATACCGACCCCAGCGATTTTATCACGGTTAAGGAAAACTTAGAGGGGCAGGGACTTGCCTTCTTGGGAGCAGAGATAAGCTTCATCCCCCAAAATACGGTAGCGATTCCCGAGGATAAAGTAGAATCTGTGGAAAAGCTCATTGAACAGCTCGAAGAATTGGATGAGGTCCAAGAAGTCTACTCCAACTACGTAGTAGAGGGCTAGATTTTGGAATATCGGCCTGGACCCGGGGCATACTCTTTTTCAGGGGGAGATTTATGCGTCGAATCTGGGTCCTGGTTGTCATAGGCTTGGTCTGTTTTGTTCTGGCATACATGATCAGTTACAGAGTCTTTTCCATGCTTGCCACAACCGCAAGCACGACGTTTTAAGGAGCAGTTGGCTCAATGACAAAGGCAGCCTCAACCGCATGTTCAGGATTGAGGCTTTTTCATTGCCCAGAACCTTTGGCAAGGACTTGCTTTGCTCAGTGTCGAATACAGGGGCGTAGAAGGTTGGTGTGAGTTCATGATTATCATGGGTGTTGACCCTGGCACGGCCATAACCGGTTACGGACTTGTAAAAGTGGAGAACAACAGGCATATTGTCCTAGGTTACGGGGCAATTCGCACTTCGGCGCAGCAAAGCACAGCCGGACGCCTGGAAACCATCTATTCCGAACTGAAAAACCTTATAACTGAGTTTCGGCCTGATTGCCTGGCAGTCGAAGAACTCTTTTTCAATAAGAATGTGGCAAGCGCACTGGCGGTAGGACAAGCCCGGGGCGTTGCAATCTTGGCCGGGGCCCATGCCGGGCTGCCCGTTGCAGAGTATACGCCGCTGCAAGTGAAAATGGCGGTTACAGGCTACGGCAGGGCCAGCAAAGAGCAGGTGGCTTACATGGTCAAAACCCTTCTCGGACTGCGGGAAGCTCCTAAGCCTGATGACGTAACTGATGCGCTGGCTATTTGCGTCTGCCATGGATACAATGCGAACAATTGGGGGAGAGCGAAATGATTGTCTCGTTAACAGGGCGTCTTGTGGAGGTCAGGGACGGTGCTGTGGTCCTGGACGTACATGGAGTAGGCTATGAAGTCATTGTCACTTCCTCGGTACTGGAAACCCTTCCGGCATTGGGGCAGGAACTGCATGTTCAAACCCACCTGCAGGTGCGGGACGATGCTTTTGTCCTCTATGGCTTTGCTTCAACTGAAGAGAGGGAACTCTTTCACAAAGTGATTGGAGTGGCGGGCATCGGACCCAAACTTGGCGTCGGCATACTATCCAGCATCCGGCCGCGGGAGTTCATCCGGGCAGTGCAGCTTCAGGACCTGAAAACCCTGACCACGGTGCCCGGGATCGGCAAAAAGACAGGCGAGCGCATCCTGCTGGAACTGAAAGACAAGTTTACGGATCTTGACTGGGAACAAGGGGTGGAAGAAGACTTGCCCATTGTCTCAGGCAGCATTTTTGAAGATGCGGTGGAAGCGCTGCAGGCCCTCGGCTTTCACGGCAGTGAAGCAGAGCGCATGGTTAATTTGGCCAAACCGCACTTGACCGAAAACTACAACCTGCAGGAGCTGCTGAAGGTGGCGCTGGCCCAAAACCGCCAGCAAAGGAGTGAACGAACTTGGAGACGGAACGGATAGTAAGCGCCTGGAAACGGCCGGACGACTGGGATGCGGAGGTATCGCTCAGGCCACGCACCTTGGATGAGTATATTGGACAGGATAAAGTCAAAGAACATATGGACCTGTTCATAACCGCCGCCAAACAGCGGGGCGAACCTTTGGACCATGTGCTCCTCTACGGTCCTCCCGGGCTAGGCAAGACGAGCCTGGCACATATTATAGCCACAGAACTGGGAGTTGGCATCCATACAACATCAGGTCCCGCGATTGAGCGGCAGGGTGATCTGGTGGCAATTCTCACCAGTCTGCAGAGCAATGATGTCTTGTTTATTGATGAAATACACCGCTTGAGCCGGTCGGTGGAGGAAGTGCTCTATCCTGCCATGGAGGACGGAGCTGTAGACATTGTCATTGGCAAGGGGCCAGGGGCAAGGTCTGTACGCATTGACCTGCCGCCTTTTACCCTGATTGGCGCCACAACCAGGGCAGGCATGCTCACATCACCCCTGAGGGACCGCTTTGGGGTAATGAGCCGCCTGGAGCTTTATCAGACCAAGGATTTGCAGTCAATTGTGACTCGGGCAGCGGGGATTTTGGGCGTAGACATTGACGAAGAGGGCGCCAGGGAAATAGCCAAACGTTCCCGGGGGACTCCCAGGGTGGCCAACCGCCTTTTGAAGCGGGTTAGGGACTATGCCCAGGTTCGCGCTGACAACCGTATTACCCATGAGGTGGCGACGGAGGCCCTCAGCCTGTTTGAAATTGATGACAATGGCCTTGACCATCTGGACAGGAGGATTCTTCAGACTATCCAAAGGGTTTTTGGCGGGGGGCCCGTTGGCATCGAGAGCCTGGCTGCTGCAATCGGCGAAGAGGCAGATACCATTGAGGATGTCTACGAACCGTTCCTGCTGCAGTTAGGTTTGGTGCAGCGCACCGCCAGAGGCCGCTGCATTACCTCCCTGGGCTATCAGTACCTGGGTCTCACACCCCCTGACGCAGCAGGCGGTGAACTGCAGTGAGCTGGAAAACGGAAGGCATTGTACTGCGAGTGCGAAATCTTGGAGAAGCGGACCGTATTGTCACAATTTTCACCAAGGATCGAGGAAAACTAAATGCAGTTGCCAGGGGCGCCCGCAGGATTAGAAATCGCCTGCTCAGTCCAACGCAGGTTTTTACCCACGGGCGTTACATGATTTTCCCCGGCAAGGGCCTGCACAATCTCAGCCAGGCCGAGATTATCCACAGCGGACAAATCATCCGTGACGACTTAGAGAAGTTCGCCTATGCGTCTTATGTGACTGAGCTCTTAGACTCTATGACCGCGGAGGAAGACCCCTCTGGGCAGATCTTCCCTCTGCTAGCCGCCACCCTTTCCCTCGGCGAGGCGGGCCGTTTCGGGCTGGCGGTGCGAGCTTTTGAGATCCGGTTGATGAGGGAGCTTGGTTATGAGCCGGAGCTTTATCAATGCCTGCATTGCCGGGAATCTTTGAAGGGCAGTGTTTTCTTTACAGAGCAGGGGGGAACCCTGTGCGAGAAGTGTGTGGGGCATGTGCCCGGCAGCATGCCTTTGACCAACGGAACGTGGGAGCTGATGAAAAGGCTGTTGGAGTGGGAGTTTTCTAGGCTGACTGTACTGCATCCTGCCCACGGCAATGAAGTTGAGCTGCGGCGTGTGATGCGGAGATACCTGGATTACAGGCTGGAATACCCCCTGAAGTCGCTAGAGTTTTTAGAGACGCTGGAGGCGTTGGGACCGGACATATGAAATGGCGCTAATTGACATTAAGTGGTCAATTTGATATACATGAAACAGATGAAATCTACCGTCCACAGTTGGGCGAAGTGAGGGTGGAAGCATGAATCTGCAGGAGATGATCTTGAAGTTACAGACCTACTGGGCTGAGCACGGCTGCATTATCTATCAGCCCTATGACTTGGAGGTTGGGGCTGGTACCATGTCACCAGCCACTTTTTTAAAGGCCTTAGGGCCTGAACCCTGGAACGTTGCCTATGTGCAGCCCTGCAGGCGGCCGACAGACGGCCGTTATGGAGAAAATCCAAACAGGCTGCAGCACTACTATCAGTATCAGGTTGTCTTAAAGCCGTCCCCCGACAATGTGCAGGAGCTGTATTTAGGCAGCTTGGAGGCGTTGGGCCTTGACCTGTTGAAGCATGATGTTCGCTTTGTCGAAGATGACTGGGAATCTCCAACCCTGGGTGCCTGGGGCTTAGGTTGGGAAGTCTGGCTTGACGGCATGGAGATTACCCAGTTTACGTATTTTCAGCAGGTAGGCGGCATTGATGTCAAACCGGTTGCCGCTGAGATTACCTACGGAATTGAAAGGATCGCCATGTTTATCCAAGGCGTGGACAGCTTTTTTGATCTGAAATGGGTTGGCGACGTTACCTATGGCGATGTGTTCATGCAAAACGAGGTTGAGTTTTCCAAGTTCAACTTTGAAGCCTCCGATGCAGATACACTGTTTACCCTGTTCGATCTGTACGAATCTGAAGCAAAACGGCTGATTGAAGCAGGGCTGGTACTGCCTGGCTACGATTTTGTCCTAAAGTGTTCTCATACCTTTAACTTGCTTGACGCCCGGGGCGCCATTTCGGTTAGTGAACGGACACGGTTTATTGGCCGGGTAAGAGCATTAGCCCGCATGGCGGCACAGGGTTACCTGGCTGAAAGGGAAAGACTTGGTTTTCCCATGCTCAAAAGGGGGCGTGAATAAATGCAGGACTTTTTGCTGGAATTAGGTTTTGAAGAGCTGCCCGCACGCTTTATCAACAGGGCTTTAGCTCAGTTATCCGAAGCGGTAACCACAAGGCTGGCCCAGTCCAGGCTCAGCCACGGTAAAGTGCATCAATACAGCACACCTCGCCGACTGGCCCTCCTGATCGAAGGCCTGCAGACGGAACAGACAGATTTGGTGGAAGAGGTGAAGGGACCGCCGCTGAATATCGCTGTTGATCAGGAAGGAAACTTAACCAAGGCTGGTCAGGGTTTTCTGCGCTCCCAGGGTGTGGAGGCAGATGCAGTTATTGTGAAGGATTTTCAGGGCGCAGACTACATGTACATCAAAAAAGAGGTTCCAGGCCAAGCGACGAAGGAACTGCTGAAACCTCTGGTAGAGGATGTCCTTACTCATCTGCACTTCCCCAAGAACATGCGCTGGGGCGACTATGAGCTGCGCTACGCCCGGCCGCTGCGCTGGATTGTTGCCATTTTCGGCGATGAAGTGATTCCTGTGAAGGTTGGACCGGTTCAGGCCGGCAGCACAACCTACGGGCATCGGCAGCTGAGCTCTGGCGCCGTGGCCCTCAGCAGTCCTGGAGAATATGTCCGCACCTTGAGGGAGCACTATGTTGTGGCTGATGCGGAGGAGCGACGCTCCGCAATCTGGCGGCAGGTACAGGATCTGGCCGGCAGAGAGGGCGTCCAGGTTCTGGAAGACGGGAGCCTGCTGGATGAAGTTGTCAATCTTGTGGAGTATCCCACCGCCTTCTGCGGGCAGTTCGCCGCGGAATACCTGGAAATGCCCTCCGAAGTGCTGATCACATCCATGAAGGAGCATCAGCGCTATTTCCCTGTTTACGATCCCGAAGGGAACCTGGCCGCCAAGTTTGTAGGTGTGCGCAATGGAGAGAGTAATCATCTCGACAATGTGGTCCAAGGCAACGAAAAGGTATTGGCAGCCCGATTGTCCGACGCTAAATTTTTTTATGATGAGGATTTGAAGACTCGCCTGGAGAACAACTTGACAAAGCTCGAAGGTGTAGTCTTCCAAGACAGGCTTGGAACGATGGGCGACAAAGTCAGGCGTATTCAGGAGCTGACAGGTAAGTTAGCCGACCAATTAGGGTATGTTGATCGAAAAGAGACGATTGTGCGCACTGCGCTTTTGTGCAAATGCGATCTCGTTTCCCAGATGGTTTATGAGTTTCCCGAGCTCCAGGGTATCATGGGTGAGAAATATGCGTTGGCCCAGGGTGAGGATCCTCTGGTTGCGGCAGGGATACGGGAACACTATCTGCCCCGCTTCGCCGGGGACACCCTGCCCGCAGCGCCGGAAGGAATTGTAGTCAGCATAGCTGACAAGCTGGATACCTTAGTCGGGTATTTTGCAGTAGGGATGATACCTACAGGGTCCCAGGACCCCTTTGCCCTGCGCAGGCAGGCACAAGGCATTGTCCAGATTCTGCTCCAGGGCGGCTGCGATCTTTCCTTGTCACACCTAATCGAAACAGCAGAGGCAGGCTATGGGGATCTGACTCTCGATGCAGAGAAGAAACAGGCTCTCCTCGATTTCTTCCTGGCCAGACTGCGGGTATTGCTCACAGATCAGGGCTATGCTTATGATATCATCGATGCAGCGATGGCATCCCGGGATGACCGTCTGGTCAGCCTGCTGGAAAAGGTGAAGGCCCTGACCGAGGTCCGAACCAAACCAAGTTTTGCAGACTTGATGACGGGTTTTGAACGGGTAGCTAATCTGGCTGCCAAGGCGGAAAGCCATACGCTGAACCCCGAAGTGTTTACCTCTGAGGACAGCGCTTTCCATGAGGCGCTTGCAGGTCTGGAAGAGAAATGCGAGGCATGTTTGGCTGAACGGGACTGGCTGGGAATTTTGCACGCCTTAGGCGAGTTCCGTGTTCATGTTGATCGTTTCTTCGATGATGTAATGATCATGGACCCGGACCCTGCCGTGCGCAGCAACCGTTTGTCGCTGCTCAGCAATGCTCTGGGCTTGTATAGTTTGTGTGGTGATTTACGCCTAATTGTTGTAAATAAGTAAAGAAGCACGTTTCGGGCAGGAAAACAAATCGCTTTACAGAATATTGTCCGTTGGTCAATTGGATGTACTTCCCAATTGGGGAACATAGACAACAAAGACAAGAAGGAGGCTGCTTAATGACGACTAAGTGGGTTTATTTCTTTGGTGACGGCCAAACAGACGGTCAGCAACATGACAGAAATCTGGTTGGCGGAAAAGGTGCCAACCTTGCCGAAATGGTTAGCCTTGGCATCCCGGTTCCAAGTGGTTTTACCATCACAACCGAAGCTTGCGTCCAGTTTTATGCTAATGGTGAAAAATGGGTGGAAGGTCTCGAAGAGCAAGTAAAGGAGAACCTCGCCCGCATTGAACAGTCCATGGGCGCAAAGTTTGGCGACACCGAAAATCCCTTGCTTGTATCTGTCCGTTCTGGTGCTCGAGTATCGATGCCAGGCATGATGGATACTGTTTTGAACCTTGGTTTGAATGATACTACAGTCGAAGCCTTGGCCAAAAAGTCGGGCAACCCCCGCTTTGCCTGGGACTCCTATCGCCGCTTTCTGCAAATGTACGGCGATGTGGTAATGGGTGTAGACCATGACCTCTTTGAAAACGCTCTGGCAGCAAAGCGCGAAGAGCAAGGCGTAGAGCTCGATAATGAGCTGAGCGTTGAAGCTTTGAAAGAGCTGGTAGTGACTTACAAGGAGCTTATTCAAAAGTCTGCCGGCAGGCTGTTCCCCGATGATCCCTTCGAACAGCTCCGGGGTGCAATTGATGCTGTATTCCGTTCTTGGAACACCGCCCGGGCCATTCGCTACCGCCAGATCAACCATATTCCCCACGAGTGGGGCACTGCAGTTAACGTACAGGCCATGGTATACGGCAACATGGGCTCCAACTCCGGTACCGGCGTAGCCTTTACCCGTGACCCTTCCACCGGTGAAAATGTCTTCTACGGCGAGTATCTCATGGATGCCCAGGGTGAAGACGTAGTTGCCGGTATCCGCACGCCGCATCCTATCTCTCACCTCGAGGAAGAAATGCCTGAGGTCTATGCTGAACTGGTAGAGATCTACAAGCGTCTTGAGAACCATTACAAGGACATGCAGGACGTTGAGTTCACCATCCAAGAGGGCAAGCTGTACATGCTCCAGACCCGTGCAGGCAAACGGACTGCCACTGCTGCTGTGCGTATCGCTGTTGAGATGGTTAAAGAAGGCCTCATCGACAAGAAAACTGCTGTGCTGAGGGTTGAACCTGCACAATTGGATCAGCTCCTGCATCCCATGATCGATCCGAAGGCCAAGTACGAAGTAATCGCCACCGGTCTGCCCGCCTCCCCCGGCGCTGCTGCAGGACGCATTGTCTTTAGTGCAGAAGACGCTGAAGAGTGGAAAAACCGCGGCGAACAGGTGATTTTGGTCCGCAACGAGACATCGCCGGAGGATATTGGCGGCATGGACGTTGCTGAGGGTATTTTGACCGCCCGGGGCGGCATGACATCCCACGCAGCGGTTGTAGCCCGCGGCATGGGCAAATGCTGTGTAGCCGGCTGCGCTGCTGCCCAGATAAATGAGGCTGCTAAGACGTTGTCCTTTGGCAGCACAGTGCTTAAAGAAGGCGACTGGATTACGCTTAATGGCACCGCCGGTGAAGTGATCGTCGGCAAGGTAGACATGATCGAAGCTGAAGTTGCCGGTGACTTTGCTACCCTGATGGAGTGGGCTGATGAGTTTAGAGCCCTCGGTATCAGAACCAATGCTGACACACCCCATGACAGTCAGACTGCCCTTGATTTTGGCGCTGAAGGCATTGGACTGTGCCGTACTGAGCACATGTTCTTTGAAGGCGATCGCACGTCCCTCGTGCGGCAGATGATCTTTGCCAATGACACCGCCGGACGGGAAGCAGCACTGGCTAAGCTTCTGCCGCTCCAGAAAGGCGACTTTAAAGGCATCTTCAAGACCATGCAGGGTCTGCCGGTAACTGTTCGTCTGCTGGATCCTCCGTTGCATGAGTTTGTACCCCATGACGAGGAGACGATCAAGAGGCTCGCTGCAGATATGGGCTTGAGCGTAGAAACGCTGAAGGCACGTATCGAAGCTCTAGAGGAAATCAACCCCATGCTCGGCCATCGCGGCTGCCGTCTGGGAATTACCTATCCTGAGATCTACGCTATGCAGGCCAGGGCCATCTTTGAAGCTGCTGCCGAGTTGACCAAGGACGGAGTCAAGGTGCTGCCTGAGGTTATGATTCCCTTGATCGGCACAGTGGAAGAACTCAAGATGATGAAAGACGTCTGCGTAGAAATGGCAGATCAGGTGATGGAGGAAATGGGTGTCAAGTTTGATTACCTGGTGGGTACTATGATGGAGATCCCCAGAGCTTGCGTTGTGGCAGATGAAATTGCCACTGAAGCCGAGTTCTTCTCCTTCGGAACCAACGATCTGACCCAGATGACCTTCGGTTTCAGCCGTGACGACGCAGGCACTTTCCTGCCGGAGTACGTGGAAAAAGACATCCTGCCTCGCGACCCCTTCCAGTCTCTGGATCAGGTTGGCGTAGGTGCGCTGGTGCAGATGGGCGTGGAAAAAGGCCGCTCCGTGAAGTCCAATTTGAAGGTCGGCGTCTGCGGCGAACACGGCGGAGACCCTGCATCTATCGATTTCTTCCATCGCGTTGGCTTGGATTATGTGAGCTGCTCCCCATACCGGGTGCCCATTGCACGACTGGCTGCTGCCCAGGCTAACATCCGTAATCCTCGCTAATCGGAAGCGTCGAAGCTTTAGATAGGGAGGAAAACACTCCCTTGTGGGGAACCCATACTATGAAGGTGTGGGTTCCCTTTTGTTGCGGAAAGATCCGGAGGAGGTGATGGACATAGCTCGCTTTCCAGATGAATGGATTGAACATGTAAAGTCTTCCGTCGACATTGTCGAGGTTGTTAGCAGACGGGTTGAGCTGAAGCAGAGCGGGCAGAACTACATGGGGTTATGTCCGTTTCACAGTGAGAAAACCCCTTCCTTTTCTGTTAACCCGGCCCGGCAGTTTTACCATTGTTTCGGCTGCCAGAGGGGGGGCAACGTCATCAACTTCATTATGGAAACAGAGAATCTCTCTTTCCCTGAAGCGGTAACCAAGCTCGCCGAGGAAAAGGGAATTCCCGTCCCCGCCCTGTCTGTCCAGGATCAGAAAAGGGAAGACATGCGCGAGAAACTCAGAGGCGCCAACGAACTGGCCGCCCGTTATTACTACCGGAGTCTGCGCGCTCCTGCGGGTGCTGCTGCCTGGGCTTATTTGCAGAGCAGGGGAATAGATGAGGCTCTGGCCCGTCATTTCTATCTGGGCTATGCCCCTGAAAGCTGGGACGGCTTGGTGCGCTTTTTTGAGGCCGAAGGCGTGGATTTGGAACTGGCGCAGGGAGCAGGGCTTGTCACTAAGTCAAGACGAGGGTATATTGACCGCTTTCGCGGCCGCCTGATGTTTCCTATCTGTGACCATATGGGACGTTTCTTGGGTTTTGGGGGAAGAAAGGTCGGCGAAGGACAGCCGAAGTATCTTAATACAGGGCAGACGGAGGTTTTCAACAAGAGCTATGTGCTCTACGGACTGAACTGGTCAAAAAGCGAGATCAAGGACCGGGATGAAGTGATCATCGTGGAAGGTTATACAGACCTGATCTCTCTCTTTGCCGCAGGTATCAGGAATGTGGCTGCTTCCTTGGGGACCGCCTTTACTTCGTCCCACGGCAAGCTGCTGAAACGTTTTTGTTCCCGGGCAGTGATAGCCTTTGACGGGGACAGCGCTGGGCAGAGGGCGGCCCTGCGGGGAATGGAGATCCTCTATAATGCAGGTCTGCAGGTGCGTGTGGCGGTTTTGGACGAGGGACAGGATCCCGACAGCTATGCACGTGAGTTTGGCGCTGACAAGGTTAAGGAATGGCTGGAATCCGCCAGACCCTTTAGGGAATACCAAATCGACAGAATTATTTCCCAGTACGATGTAGAAACTAGAGAAGGAAAACTGAGTGCCTCTACAGAACTTGTTACATTACTTGCCGGCCTCAGTAGCTCATTGGAGCGGGATGAATATACTGCCTATGCCGCCCAGCGTCTTGGCGTGCTGGAGCGGTCCCTGGCTGAGGAGGTCAGGGGAAGCCTGGGAATAGACAGACCCAGGAGAACGCACAATAGGCGTAATGTAAATTTAGCACCTTTAGAGGCAGGGGAAGAGCTCCGAGAAAGGGAAATAATCAGGTGTCTGCTGCAGAACCCGAGCCGTTTGGCGGAACTTGAGCGCTGCGGCATCACTGCCAGCAGCTTTCAAAACCTTGATTATCGCCGCATTTTTGTGTCGCTGAAGGAGAACAGCTCAGATCCGGAGACGGCTGCGGCGGCAGGCCGGCTGCTGACGCTGCCGGGACCCACGCCTGGCTGGGACGATTGTTTACGATCATTTCATGCAGTTTTAACGCGGCGAAGATTGCAGAAGATAGAGGAAAAACTTTCCCTTTTGGAGAATGATAGGAAAGGTTTTGATATTCGTATGGAATTATATCAGTTATTAA
>JAAYSR010000069.1 GCA_012518325.1 Bacillota bacterium | reverse complement strand
TGGAAAACTTGCGCACCGCAGTTTACAGCCCGGATCAGGTTCAGATCGGATCCTGCCTGCAGGTCGGCGATGAGATAGACTATGTCTATGATTGCGGTGATACCTGGGAGATTTCGATCCTGGTCGAGAAGCTTGTCCAGGCAGGAGCCGAGTAAGCAAGAGTGGAGGAAAACAAGATGCTAATTCTCGTAACGGGTGGAACAGGCTATATCGGCAGTCATACTTGCGTTGAGCTTTTAAACAGCAAGCATGACGTGATTATAGTCGACAACCTGGTTAACAGCAAGGCTGAAACGGTGGACCGCATTGAGGCCATCACCGGCAAGCGGCCCCTGTTCTACCAGGCAGATGCCGCAGATGACAATGTGATGGACCTGATTTTTGCCACCCACAAACCGGACGGCGTGATTCACTTCGCCGGCCTTAAAGCGGTAGGGGAGTCAGTGGAAGCTCCTTTGGCGTATTACCGCAATAATCTGCTGAGCACCATAGTCCTCATTGACAACTGCATCAGGCACGGTGTCAGGCACTTTGTCTTCAGCTCCTCGGCAACCGTCTACGGCGACAACCAGGTGCCTTTCCTGGAAACGATGGAGCTGCGGCCCAGGACCAACCCCTACGGCGAGACCAAGGCGATGTGCGAAAGGATTTTAACTGACGTCGCACGGGTCAATCCCGGGCTTTCAGTTACGCTGCTGCGCTATTTCAACCCTGTGGGGGCCCATGAGAGCGGCCTGATCGGGGAAGCGCCCCAGGGCATTCCCAACAACCTGATGCCCTACATTACCCAGGTGGCCAAAGGCATCCTCAAGGAACTGAGGATTTTCGGCGATGACTACCCCACCCCCGACGGAACAGGCGTCAGGGATTATATTCATGTAGTAGACTTGGCGGAAGGGCATGTGGCGGCTTTAGAGAAGGCTGTGCCCGGCGTTCATATCTACAATCTGGGCACCGGCCGGGGCACATCTGTCCTGGAGCTGGTCAGGGCCTTTGAAGAGGCAAACGGTTTGAAAATCCCCTGCAGGATTGCAGAGAGGCGGCCGGGGGATATTGCCGAATGCTACGCCGATGTAACCAAGGCCCGGGAAGAACTGGGCTGGGAGGCCAAGCGGGGAGTCTTTGAAATGTGCCGGGATGCCTGGAGGTTTGAACAGTCCTACGAAGCTGGGGAGTAAAGAGGCAGAGCAGGAGGGCTTAAGATGAAGAGACTGAACTCTGTAAGAACAAAGCTGGTCACTGTTCCCTTGCTGTTGGTGTTTTTGGGCATAGCTGCCCTGGCCTTGGTCAGCCTCCAGTCAGCGTACCATGAAATTATGGAATCCAAACGCCTGGCGGGGCTGTCTATTACCCAGCACGTCAAGGCGCGCATCGAGAGCAATACAGAATCAATCGCCGCGATCAACGCCCTCTTGGGCGACAAGATCCTGACAGTAGGGGAGCTTGTGGTTCAGCTGGAGGAGGTCAACGATGAGATTCTCACTGAGATTGCGGAATCGCTGGGGATCGACGCCATTCACTGGTACAACCCCCAGGGCGTAATCATCGCCTCCGCCTACAGTGAGTACCTGAACTGGGAAGCTCCCCGGGATCATCCTGTATACCTGTTCCTGCAGAGCGGACAGGACCATTTGGTGGAGGACATCAGGAAAGATTCCGAGAGCGACAATTATTATAAATACGGGTATCGCAGGGCGCCAGGCGGCTATATGGTCCAGGTAGGGATTGAAGCCAACGATGTCCAGGCCCTCACGGATCAGTTCAGCCCGGAGCACCTGGTAGCGGACATCACCAGCGGCGCCACCCTGGCCTACGCGGCTGTCCTGGACGCGGAAGAGCAGGTTGCGGCTGCAACCGGCGGCCTCACCAAGGAGCAGCTGTTCAGCGAAGGCAGCAAGCTGGACGCCTTGCGCAGGCGGTCCAACTTCTATCTGCTTTCTACATATCCCGGAACAGACATCAAGATCTACGACATGATTATGCCCCTGTATGTCGAGGAGGAGTATCGCGGAGCTGTGAACCTGGGCTTTGCCCTGGATATTGTGGACAGGACCATCGCCAGAAGGGCGTTTCTCACAGCGCTTTTCGGCGGGATAGGCTTTCTCGTGATCGGGGCGGTGCTTATGTTGACCGCATCCCGCATCGTGAAATCTGTAGAGATGACCAATGAGCATGTAGGCCGTATCGCCTCCAAGGAGCTCTATGATACTGTGCCTGAGAGGCTGCTGAAGCAGAAGGATGAAATCGGGGAGATGGCCCGCAGTGTGGCGGATATGCAGCACTCCCTCAGTACTGTGATCAGGGAAGTGCTTGACGCCTCCAACGCGACCAGCCAGTCCAGCCAGGAGCTGTCCGCCTCTGCCCAGCAGACGAGCGCCTCCATTCAGGAAGTGGCCGGCACCGCCAACGAGTTTGCCTCTACTGTGCAGGCGATGAGCGACTATATCGAGGGTATGGTGGAGACTGCCAAGGGCATTCAGTCCTCAGCCAGGGAAGGCAGCGAGGCGGTGGAAAAAGCGGTGGCCACAACCACCGGGCTGAGGCATAATATGGCCGCCATGGCCCAGGTGGTGGAAGATCTGGGCGAGCAGTCCAGGCAGATCGGACAGATTGTCGAGGTAATCACCCAGATCGCGGATCAGACCAATCTGCTGGCCCTCAATGCCGCCATTGAGGCTGCCAGGGCCGGCGAACACGGGCGGGGCTTTGCAGTGGTGGCGGAAGAAGTGCGCCACCTGGCGGAACAATCTGCCCAGTCCACCACCCAAATCATTGGGCTGGTCCGCAGTATCCAGGCAGAAACCCAGCGCACAGTCACTGGCATCAGCGAGGGTGCTGCCGGGGCTGAGGCCAGCGCCGAAGCGGTGGAGCACAGCGGCAGGCTGCTGAATCACATTATCAGCCAGATCGAAGAGATCAGCGCCGCCATTATGGAAGTTTCCCAGGGAATTGAAATGATCTCCAGCGGCAGTCAGCAGCTCGCTGCCACAACTGAAGAGCAGTCTGCTTCCATTGACTTCGTGGCGTCGTCCGCGCAGGAACTGAGCCAGATGGCGGAACGGCTGCAGGAGACGGTGCGACAGTTCAAGCTGGAGCGGAAAGAATGATTCGGAAGCGACTTTGCCTTGCCTGAAAGTGGTTTCTGGTGTATGCTGGACAAAAAGGAGAAAGTGAGGTGGGCCGAATGTTCAAAGAATTAGTCGCTGTGTTTGCAATCAGGAGCGTTGGCCTGCCGCCTTTCAGTGAGTGAGACTTCTGTCTGAGCTCTAACTTTGCTGTAAGCAAGGCCAACGCCCGCTGTACCAAGAATGAGGGGGGACGTTGGCCTTTATGTATATCAGGGCAGAAGAGGTGCTGCCGGAAACGTTGCTCGAAGCGATCCAGGAGTATGTCCAGGGTGTAGAACTCTACATTCCCAAACGGCCCGAGGAGAGGCTGGGGTGGGGTGAGGCAAACGGCACGCGCCGGCAGATCCGTAGGCGCAACCAGGAAATCGTGGACAAAGCAGCTGCAGGCCGAAGCATCCATTCGCTGATGGAAGAGTATCACCTGAGCTACGACAGCATCCGCAAAATCATTAGCGCCGGCAGGAAAAAATGATTCCCAAGCAATCTCTGAACGCACTATTTAGTCAGGCTGATAGAATATGAGCAGTGGGACCCACAATTCTCTGTGAAAGGGGGCTGATCATAATGATCGTCAGGAGGTACGGCAGACTCTAGCTCAGCTGGGCTGCCGCCAAGTAACGGGTTTGGTCATCTAGAAATGACCAGGCCCGTTTTTTTCTGCAGGATTATTGCAAATCACTGCGAATAACGAGAATTAATGCAGGGTTGTGGAAAGGTGATCATGGTGAGATGGCTTAGGCGGCAGCTGCGCTTCCTGCAGCAGAACATCAGCGAGAAAAGACTGATAGATCGGGAAATATCTAATGATGCCGCTCAGGCCACTGTTCGGCGCATTTTCTGGACAGCGCCTGTGATGGCTGTGGGCACGTCCCTGGCGGCCTTGGGCTTTTGGCTCCAGGA
>JAAYSR010000287.1 GCA_012518325.1 Bacillota bacterium | reverse complement strand
GTCCGGTAACCCGGTTGAAGATGCGCCGGATCCAGCTGGCCAGACCGGTGCTTTGCCGAGCCACCAGATCAAGGCGGACCAGCTCTTCGCCTCCCCGGCTGACCACAAGTTCTCCCACCTTATCGCCCCGATCGATAGGGGCCTTCAGATTGGGCAGTATTTCCACCTCTGTCTCGTACTCCAGATCCGACTCAGCTGCCGCCACCAGCGAGAACTCCTCTGCCAGGACTGCATGGATCTGATGATTCACACCGTCGGGGATCTTAACCGAGGCCAAAGCTTCCTCGCTGGAAATCAGGGTGCGCAGATTGCCAAAGGCCCACTCCAGAAGGGTCTTGTTCTCGTCATTGCGCACTTCCCGGCTTCTGGCCCCTAAGACCACAATGATCAGCCGCTTTTCATGCCTGGTGCAGGCGGTAATTAAAGTATGCCCTGCAGGCGTTGTCGCCCCGGTCTTGCCGCCCTCCACACCTGGGAGATCCAGGAGGGGATGGGAATTTTTTATCTTGCGATCCTGGGAGGCGATAAAATATTCTGGCGTCGCCAGGATGGTGCGGATCAGTTCATGTTCCAAAGCCGCCTGCAGCAGCCTGGCCTGATCAAAGGCGGTGGAGTAGTTGTTGCTGAAGATGGAAAGGAGGCCGGTGCAGTCCACATAGTTGGTGTCCCCAAGGCCCAGCTCCTCTGCTTTAGCGTTCATCAGCCTGATAAAGTCCGCCTCAGACCCGGCAATGTGTTCCGCCAGCGCCACTGCGGCATCATTGGCCGACTGCAAAGCGGTTGCATACAAGAGTTCCTCAACAGTAAAGGTGTCGCCGGCCTTAAGGTTGATCTGGGTCCCGTCCCGAGCAGCCGCCCGGGCACTGGCCGTAACCTTGTCCTCCAGACTGAGCTTGCCTTCCTCTATTAACTCTGCCGCGACCAAGAGGGTCATTACCTTGGTGATGCTGGCTATGGACCGCCTCTGGAAGGCATTTTTCTCCAGTACTAGATACCCGTAATCTGCGTCGTAGACCGCATACGCAATGGAGCTCAGCTCCGGAGGCGGCTTCAGGGCCGCTGCGCACGGGAATGCAGTCAGGGAGACAATGATCAGGGATAAAGCCAGGGCCAGGATCGTTGCAGGTCTCATTGGCTTCCTCCTTTCGCTTTCTAAGAATAATTACGCGACAGTTATAGTAATTAGTACATATACTGAGCGAGGCGCAGAAAGGAGATGAAACGTGGAAACCAAGCTCTTACAGGAAAGGGAAGACCTTTTTGATCATTTCGTGGCCAGCCGCCCCACAGGCGATGTGCTGCAAACCACAAAGTGGGGCAGGCTAAAGGTAGCCTCAGGCTGGGACTATTGGCCCCTGGCAGTGATGGACAAGGGGCAGATTCAGGCTGCAGCCCTGATCCTGACCAAGAACTTGCCTGTGGGAGGCAAGGCCGGCTATTCACCCCGGGGTCCCCTCTTCACCTCCCCTGAAGCATTGGAAACCCTGCTGGCTGCCGGCAGCGAATTCCTGAAAGAACAAAGGGCACTGGTTTGGAAGATGGACCCGCCCCTGCCCGACGGCGATCCAGTTTGGCGTGAGTGCGTCCGCAGACTGGGACTTCGCTTTATCGACACCGGTCCAGACTTTGGCGGTGTGCAGCCCCGCTATGTGATGACGCTGGATTTGAACAGCTCCCCAGACACACTGTTGAAAAACATGAAAAGCAAAACCCGCTACAACATCCGCTATGCCCAGCGTAAGGGCGTACAGGTTGTCAAAGTAAGAGAGAGGCAGCTCCTGAACGTGTTTTATTGCCTGCTGCAGGAAACCGCCGCACGGGACAGATTCACCATTCGGCCCCTGGAGTATTACGAGGCAATGTGGGATCAGCTGATGGAAAACGGTCTGGCCCAGCTCTTTCTGGCCTACCACGAAGGCCTGCCCTTGGCAGGGGCCATCTGCTTCCGCCTGCCCCACAGGGTGTGGTATGTCTACGGAGCTTCCAGCAATGAACGCCGCAATCTTCAGGCCTCCCACCTGCTGCAGTGGGAGATGATCCGCTGGGCCAAGGGCCTGGGCTGCCGGGTTTATGACTTCCGGGGAGTGTCGGGAGATTTAAGTGAGGCAAATCCCCTTTACGGCCTGTACCGCTTTAAAGAAGGCTTCGGTGCGAAACTGGAGACCTATGTGGGCGAGTTTGATCTTCCCATCAGGCAAGGAGGCTATGTCCTATGGCGAGGGGGGCTGGCGGTCCACAACCGAATCCGGACCTGGCGCACCCGTCCTGGATCGAGGTAGATTTAAGCGCCCTCGAACACAACCTCGAGTTTATCAAAGGGCACAGCAAAGTCCCCATCATCCCGGTCTTAAAGGGGAACGCCTACGGACACGGTGCGCCTGTAGTTGCTGCGTTTTTGGCGAGCCGCGGCTTTTCCCTGCTGGCAGCCGGCGACTTGGCAGAAGCCGTAGAAATCTGCCAAGCTGCGCCTGTCTCCGTTCTCGTTCTCTCCCCGCCCCTCCCGGAGCAGCTCCCCCTCTTTTTCAAGCACAGGCTGATTCCAACCGTCACATCCCCCGAAATCCTGCACAGTCTAGGTGACCTGGCCGAAGCAAAGGGGCAAAGAATCGCTGTCCAGCTCAAGGTGGACACTGGCTTTGGGCGCCTGGGAACAGCCCCGGAAGGCCTTCTGGCCTTGGTCAAGGCGGTGAAAGAAAACTCCTTCCTGGAGCTAGGGGGGATCTTCACCCACTTCCCTGCCGCCGGCAGTGACCGGGACTTTACTTCCAGGCAGCTGCGTTTATTCCTGGAACTGAGGGATCAGGTGCGGGCCCTGGGAGGCTGTGACGAAGCGGTTTGGCATGCAGCCAACAGTGCCGCGTTTCTCACTCTGCCTGACAGCCGCCTGGATCTGGTGCGCATCGGGACACTTCTCTACGGGCAGGCTCCTGTCCCTCCCGGGCCGGATTGGAATCTGGCGCCCACCTGGCAGTTCCGAACACGCATTATCCACATCCGCACCCTGCCTAAAGGCCATTCTGTGGGCTATGGACGAAAGTACCGCACAAAAAAACCTACCCGGATCGGAGTAATCCCGGTAGGTTACAGTCACGGTCTGGAACTTGAGCCCCTAACCACACCCCTGAGGCAGATCAAACATGCCCTCGGCCAAGGGCTGAAGGGCCAGCAGTTCGTGTTCCATGCAGGGAGGCCTCTGCCGGTTCTAGGCCGCGTCGGCATGGGCCTGACCACGCTAGATCTGAGTAAAGCGCCGGATGTCCAGGTTGGGGACTGCGTCACGGTGTCCATGCGCCGGGTGACTGCCAGCGCCCATGTTCCCCGCATCTACTTCCTGGGCGGCGAAGTCAAATGCATCCTCTCCCGCCACCAGGTTCTCAGCCCTTCAGGCAGGCTCCTCAGCCTGCGGGGCCTTTTCTGAGGAGAATTTCTTCCTCGGTATGGCTCTTGGCCCTGGCCGCAAAGCCTTCCTGATCAATAATGCTGGACTGGCCTTCAAATGCCACATCCCAGAGGCGTCCGACAAGCATGGGATTCACAGCCAGGGAGAACTCTTTATTCTTGGCCACCGCCTCAAAGCTGCTCCTGAGCCAGTCCTCCTGCTGCCAGTCGTTCCAGGGACCGTTGTTGGCGGAAGGCTGCACAAGGATGTCTGCCCCCAAACCGGCCAGGCGTTCCCTGACCTCTGTATGGAACGCATCCAGGCAGATGGCTACGCCTAGGTTGCCAAAGGGCGTCTGTACCGCACTCACATAGTTCAGAGGGGCAGGCTCCAGGTCAAGGCCGCCCTTACCCTCCATTTCCACCAGGTTCACCTTGTGCTGGCGATAGAGGACACGCCCGGTGGGGGTGATCACCGGCGAGGTGTTAAAGATCCGATTCGTCTGCCCCCAGCGCAGCGCTGCAGAACCGGCTGCTATCCAGGCTTCATACTTCTTCGCCGCTTTAATGAAAGATGACAGATAAATGCGCTCCAGCTCCTTAGAGCGGGTCAGAAACAGGGCCCTCACCGGGGACACGCGGTCCATCAGCATGTGATGGGCCACTTTCGGCGCGTGGTGGAATAACAGCACCTTGCTGGCCTGGGCAAAAGACTTTCGGGACCACACCCGCTCAGGCGCGTTGCACAGGATGCAGAAGGTCCCGATATGCTCGGGGAAGACAATCAGGAGCTGTTCATCGCCGCTTTGCTCACGAATGTCGGCACAGATCTGCATAATCCTGGCCTCAAAGCTCTGTTCGGTACGATAGTCCTCGGGCTGCAGTTTCATCTGAACGCACGCGATCATACCCATCACCTCCCCTTAATCCTTCGCTTCCCGCAGCAATTTTCCTTGCTCAAACTGCAGGAGCGCGAAAAAAGTGCCCTCATTTCCGGTTCAGCTCTCGGGGCAGTTGACAACAGGGGCGGTAACCAAGTATGATCGGGTCGAAGGAGGAGCTGTTCGACCATGGAGAAAGACAAGCTGATTCAGCGTTTGAGAAGGATCGAAGGACAGGTGCGGGGTTTGCAGCGCATGGTGGAAGAAGAGCATTCCTGCAGTGAGATTCTCACCCAGGTGGCCGCTGCCAGGGCTGCGCTGAGCGGGGTTGCGAAGATGATCTTTGAGACGCATTCCAGAGCCTGTATTCAGCAGGCCCTGAATGATGAGGCCGGAGGCGCAGAGGCCATGGAAGATCTGCTCCAGTCCCTCAGCCGTTTGATTAAATAACTGCCTAGGGCAGCCAGTCCAAGGGGTCCACAGTCTGGTCCCCTATTTTTATGCGAAAATCCAGGTGGGGCCCGGTAGTCAGGCCTGTTCTCCCCACCAGGGCAATAGTCTGGCCCTGCTTCACATGGTCGCCGACCCGTACCAGCACCTTGGAGTTGTGTCCGTACCAGGTGGTGACGCCGCCGCTATGTTCAAGCACTACCGCCAGGCCGTAGTTGCCTCTGTTCCCCACCTCCGCCACTTTGCCTGAAGCTGCCGCCTTGACGGGGGTTCCTTCCGGTGCGACTATGTCAATGCCTCCGTGGAAGTGCCTGTTCTTTAAGATAGGATGGATGCGCCAGCCATAGCCGGAACTGACGCGCCCCTTCACCGGCCACTGCATGCGCAGCCGCTGGTCTGCAGCGCGGCTGAGGGCTGCGATACTGCCGGTAGGAATGTAAAGCACCTGGCCTGGCAGGAGTCGGTCTGGATTCTGCAGGCCGTTGTAGGAGGTAATATTGCTTACAGTAGTGTCATAGCGCCTGGCAAGCTTGGTCAAATTGTCTCCCTTTTGCACAGTATAAGCCACAATGCTTTCCCTCAGACGGTTGAGCATCTCACCGGTCTCAGGGCCCACGATACCGTCGTCCTTGAGTCCTGTGGCTTTTTGAATGCCCTTGATCAAACTCTCCGTTTCCGAACCGAAGATGCCGTCCACCGCCAGAACATAGCCTAAGTCAGCCAGCAGTTCCTGGAGGGCGTAAACGTCCGTCCCCCGCATACCCCGTTTGAGGATGCGGGCTTCTCCGGAAAAATGCAGGCAATTGGCCAGCATCATCAGGAAGGCCAGCAAAAGACAGGTTGTGAGCCTCTTTTTCCGGCTTAAGCGCACAAAAATCCCTCCCTCAGCCTGTTGGAGTTAGTATAGGCCGGGGAGGGAAAAAGTATTCTAGATAGTACTCAGAGTGTTTCTAAATACTCATAGGCCTTCATAGCCGCAGCGGCACCGTCGCTGGCGGCGTTAACAATCTGCCGCAGAGACGCCGCACGCACATCGCCGGCGGCATAGACTCCGGGGATGGAGGTGGCCATGAACTCATCGGTGAGAATATAGCCCCACTCGTCCAGAATCTCACTTCCCTTCAGGAAGTCCGTGACCGGGTCTACTCCTACATAGATGAAAACGCCCTTGGCTTCCACTATCTGAGTGGAACCGTCCTTCACATTGCGGGCCAGCACCCCTGTAACCCTGTTGTCGCCTTCGATTTTGTCCACAACCGTATCCCACATAAACTGGATTTTGGGATTGTCAAAGGCTCGGTCTCGCAGAATGCCGGCTGCCCGCAGCGCGTCCCTGCGGTGAATGACAGTTACTTTATTGGCAAAGCGTGTCAGCAAAATGGCTTCTTTGATCGCGGAATCTCCTCCGCCCACTACAATCACATCAGCTCCGCGGTACAGCGCACCGTCACAGGTGGCGCAGTAGGATACGCCCCGTCCGGTAAACTCAGCCTCGCCGGGAACACCTAAAGGCCTGGGGGAAGCGCCGCTGGCAATGATTACGCTGCGGGCCTCCAGGGTCTCATCTCCGAGGTTGAGGACCTTGGGCTGACCCTCGAGCTTCACACTTTGCACATTGCCGTACTTCCACTCCACACCGACCCCAAGGGCCTGGTTGTAGAGGCGTTCCGACAGCACCGGACCTTCTATATTGTCAAATCCGGGATAGTTTTCAATATCAAGGGTGTTTTGCATTTGGCCTCCATACAGGCCCCGTTCAACGATCACAGTCTTCAAATTTGCCCGGGCTGCATAGATGCCGGCAGACAGGCCCCCCGGCCCTCCGCCAATAATCGCTACATCATACATGAGACCACTCCTTTGCTACTCAGTTACCACCTTGGCTAAACCTGGGGAAATCCAGGTTTCTGAGGAACTCACGATAATTGCTTCTACATCGGGGAGACTCTCAACCAAAGCTCGCCCTTCCTCTAATCCTAGCACAAAAACGGCGGTAGATAAAGCATCGCAGGCAGCGGCCCCATTTCCTACAATCGTCACACTGGTCAGCTCCCTGGCGGGATAGCCGGTCCGGGGATCTATAATATGATGATAGCGCACTCCCTCATGGGTGAAAAAGCGCTGATAGTCCCCTGAGGTGACTACGCTTTCATCGTCCAGGGGCAGAATCCAGCGTATCTCAGAAGGCTTCTCAGGGTTCTGCACGCCAACGCGCCAGGGCAGATTGTCCGGCCGGCGACCAATGACGGAAATGTCGCCGCCGGCGTTGATAATGGAACGCTGCACCTTGGCCTCTCTCAGAATCTGTGTGCCTGCATCAACAATGTAGCCTTTAGCAATGCCGCCCAGGTCAAGCACGGTCCCTTCAGGAATGCGCACCATGTTCTTGGCGCGGTCAATTTCCACCCTGGTGTAATCCACCGTACTCAGGGCAGCTGCCAGTTCTTCCTCTGTCGGCACATAGTAGCGTCCGCTGCCGAAGCCCCACAGGTCCAGCACTGCTCCGACGGTAATATCAAAGACTCCGCCGGTCAGCTCGCCGAGCTCAACGCCGAGCTCAATCACTGCAAGGGTAACAGGGCTGACCTCGACCCATTGGCCAGCCCTGGCATTTACGTTGGAAACGTCGCTGCCGGCGACAAACCGAGACAGCATTCCCTCTAAATCATCCATCAGGGCGAATACTTCTTCAACCAGCTGTTCAGAGTTTCGCCCGTCCACCCGTACATCCACAACGGTATCCATCAGGATCATGGACCGCTGCGCGGTTGATGAGGCGTGTGCCTCAAGGTAGGGTACGTAGAACAGGAAGTAACCTGCCAGCGTAACCAGGCCTAAGCCCAAGAGGACAAAGAACACTACTTGAGAGTGTCTTTTCTTTGCACTTTGCGAACTCACTAAAATCCTCCCCTAGCTTACAGCAGCCTTGTCCAGCAGCCCCTTGCCTTCCTGCCACTCAATAGTGTTCATCGGGCAGACTTCAACGCAGGCCTGGCAGTTGGTGCATTTATCGTAGTTGATGCGTGCCAGGTTGTCTTCCATATAAATAGCCCCGGTTGGGCAGACTTTCACGCAGCGCTGGCAGGCGATGCACCCTACCGAGCAGACCTGGCGGACAAAGCGGCCGGTCAAAAGCGAACGGCAGCGGATGTGCACACCCTGATCCTCATCCACAAGCATGATGATATCACGGGGACAGGCGTCTACGCACTTGCCGCAGGCGGTGCAGTTCTCTTCAATGACAACCGGCAGTCCGTTTTCGTCCATGTACATGGCGTCAAACTGGCAGGCTGCCACGCAGGAACCGTAGCCCAAACAGCCGTAGGAGCAGGCCTTGTCGCCGCCCTGGGTTGCGTGGGCGATGCGGCAGTCACGGGGGCCGTCATAGCCGCCGCGCTGCTTGGCTTCTTCGTGTCCACCCTTGCAGAGCACCTGGGCCACCCTGCGCTTTACGCCCTCTGATTCTACACCCATAATTGCTGCCACCAGTTTGGCCACGGCGGCGCCGCCGACGGGGCAGCCGTTCACCGGCGCCTGGCCGGTAGCTACTCCTTCAGCAAAGGAAGCACAGCCTGCAAAGCCGCAGGCGCCGCAGTTAACACCGGGCAGCACTTCTATAATCTCATCTACGCGGGGATCGGTCTCCACATGGAACGCTTTTGAAGCAGCAGCCAGTACAAAAGCGAACACGGCGGCCAACCCGCCCATGCTGACGAGGGAAACTAAGGTAGTATTCAAAATGAACCCCTCCCAAACAAACTTAGACTAGTCCGGCAAAGCCTCCGAAAGCAAGAGACAGCAAGCCGGCAAGAATAAAGGCAATGCCAACCCCTCTCAGGGGCTTGGGGATGTCTGCAAACTGCAGATCTTCCCGGATCCCGGCCATGAGCACCAAGGCCAGGGTAAATCCAAGTCCGGCACCTAATCCAAAGACTACTGTCTCGATGAAGGTGTAGGAGTTTTGCACACCCATAATGGCAAAGCCTAAGATCGCGCAGTTAGTGGTGATCAAGGGCAGGAAAATACCCATGGCACGGTAGAGTCCAGGACTCGTCTTGTGCAGGAACATCTCCACCAGCTGCACCATAGCAGCAATAACCAGAATAAAGGACAGAGTCTGCAAAAACGGCAGTCCCAGGGGTTC
>JAAYSR010000068.1 GCA_012518325.1 Bacillota bacterium | reverse complement strand
CTGAACGATATGGTGGTTTTCGCAGTGTCCCGGACTTTGCCCAGCTTCCCGGATTTGAATGCGCACCTCATTGACGATAAAATGAGGATTTTCCGGAACGCCCACGTCGGCGTGGCAGTAGACACCGAGCGTGGGTTGATGGTGCCTACTCTCTTCGATGCGAACCGGAAGTCCCTCCTGGAGAGTTCCCTTGAGGTTAAGTCCCTGATTGAGCAATGCCATGCAGGCAACATCAACCCCGATTACCTGCAGGGCGGCACCTTTACAGTGACCAACCTCGGACCCTTTGGAATAGAGACCTTCAGTCCCATTATCAACCTGCCCCAGACCGGTATTCTGGGAGTAAACACCATTGAGTGGAAGATAAAACAGAAGGACGGGGAATTCATCCATTATCCAGCCATGGGTCTCTCTTTGACATTTGACCACAGAGCGGTAGATGGCGCTTACGGTGCAAGATTCTTGCAGGAACTCACCGCTAAGCTAGAGGCCTTTTCCCTGTTGCTATGCGTATAAAACGAAGAAAAGGAGAGCGAGAAAATGGCTAAACAACTGTTCGTTGACCCAAATGAGGTGCGGAAGAGCTCGGAGATAGCGTTTTCCAATATCCCGGTCAATACCTATAACAAGACGCTGGAAGAAGAATTGGAAAACTATTCCCGGGAAGACCTTGTCAGAATTTACCGGGACATGGTGATTATCAGGCAGTTTGAAGAAATGCTCCTGTCTATTAAAACCACAGGCGAATACAACGGCATCAGCTACAACTATCCAGGCCCTGCACACCTTTCCATTGGTCAGGAAGCATCTGCAGTGGGTCAGGCTTACCTTTTAGACCAGGATGACCTGATTTTCGGTTCCCACCGCAGCCACGGCGAAATTCTAGCCAAGGGCCTTTCGGTTATTGAGAAAATGGATGCTGCAGAACTGGAGAAAGTGATGGAAGAGTACCTCGGCGGTTCCATCCTGGAAGCGGTTCGCAACATCACAGACGGAGAGACAGATACCAAGGAGCTGGCGAACCTGTTTTTGCTCTACGGTACTCTGGCTGAGATCTTTGCCCGGGAAACCGGTTTCCAAAAAGGTTTGGGCGGCTCGATGCATGCCTTCTTTACTCCCTTTGGAGTCTATCCCAATAATGCCATTGTAGGCGGTTCAGCAGCCATTGCGCTGGGAGCAGCCATGTATAAGAAGATCAACCGCAAAAAAGGAGTCGTGATTGCCAACATCGGCGACGGTTCCCTCGGCTGCGGAGTGGTCTGGGAAGCTTTGAACATGGCCAGCATGGGACAGTTCAAGGAACTGTGGGAAGGCGAGTATCAAGGCGGCGTGCCTATTATCTTCAACTTCTTCAATAACCACTACGGCATGGGCGGCCAGACTGCAGGCGAAACCATGGGCTTTGAAGCTTTGGCCCGCGTAGGCGCCGGTGTCAACCCTGAGCAGATGCATGCCGAGCGGGTAGACGGTTTCAATCCCCTGGCAGTCATCGACGCTATGCGTCGCAAACTCCAGATTTTGGAAGAAAAACGGGGGCCGGTCCTTCTTGATGTGGTAACTTATCGCTTTGCCGGCCATTCGCCCTCTGACTCTTCCACTTACCGTTCCAAGGAAGAGATTGAAGCTTGGCAGCAGCACGATTCCATCTTGGCTTATAAACAAGAGCTGATTAAAGCAGGAGTCGCCACCGAAGATGAACTGCAAAAGGTCTGGGACCGTGTGGAAGAGCAGCTCACCAAGATCGTGAAAATCGCTGTTGACGACGATGTTTCACCCCGGATGGATTTGAACAGCCAGCCCGATGCCATTGCGGAGTATATGTTCTCAAATCAGCGGATCGAGAAGATGGAGGATCGCCCTTGCGAAACCCTGATTCCCAAGGAAGAGAATCCCAGGGTCCAGCAGATCAAGCGCAAGATTCGTACAAAGGTGCAAGAGGGACAGTCAGCCATGCGGACGTTCCAGCTGCGGGACGGGATCTTTGAGGCCATCTTTGATAAGTTTTATGTTGATCCCACCCTCATCACCTATGGTGAAGACGTCAGGGACTGGGGAGGGGCCTTTGCAGTCTACCGGGGCCTGACTGAGGCTTTGCCCTACCACCGCCTGTTCAATGCTCCCATCTCTGAAGCCGCCATTGTCAGCTCGGGAGTGGGCTATGCCATGGCTGGCGGACGAGTGATTGTTGAGCTGATGTACTGCGACTTCCTGGGCCGGGCTGGAGATGAAGTCTTCAACCAGCTAGCCAAATGGCAGGCCATGAGTGCTGGAGAACTGAAGATGCCCCTGGTGCTCAGAGTGTCTGTAGGCAGCAAGTACGGGGCGCAGCACTCCCAGGACTGGACCACTCTGCCGGCCCACATACCAGGGCTCAAGGTAGTCTTCCCGGCCACGCCCTATGATGCCAAGGGTCTGATGAACAGTGCCCTGATGGGAACCGATCCGGTAGTGTTCTTTGAAAGCCAGAGAATCTATGACATGGGTGAACGGTTCAGGCCCGAGGTTCCAGAGGGATATTACGAAGTGCCCATCGGCGAACCCGATGTGAAGCGGGAAGGAAAAGACGTCACCATCCTGACGGTAGGAGCCACTCTATACCGTGCGTTACAGGCTGCAGACATCTTGGAGGAAAAATACGGTGTTTCCGCGGAGATTATCGACGCCCGGACCTTGGTGCCCTTCAACTATGATCTGGTGCTGAAATCTGTGGCCAAGACCGGAAGGATCCTGTTGACCAGCGATGCCTGCGAGCGCGGCTCTTACCTGAAAGAGATGGCTCAGACCATCAGCGAACTTGCCTTTGACGATTTGGACGCTCCGCCGGTTGTCGTCGGCGCCCGCAACTGGATCACGCCTGCCCACGAGCTGGAAGAGTTCTTCTTCCCTCAGCCTGAGTGGATGATCGATGCGATTAACGAGAAGATTATGCCCCTCCAAGGGCACAGCTCCAAGCAGGATTTCAGCAGAAGAACAGAACTGCTTCGCAAACGAGCAGGCTTGTAGGGGGTAATCCTGAATGTCAGCAGAAAGAAAAGAGCGGATCCAGGAGTTGATTGAAGAGAAAGGTGAGATCAGGCTCAGGGAATTGAACGAGCTCTTCCCTGGGCTCTCCACCATGACTTTGCGGCGTGATCTGGACGCTTTAGAAAAGGAGGGCCTCGTCATCCGCACCCACGGGGGAGCGGTGAGTGTAAAGAGATTGGCGGTGAAGGGCGGCGAAGAGAATCCCTATGAAATCCGCGCCCAGGAGAACAAAGATGCGAAGCTCGCCATTGCTCAAAAAGTGCTGCACTTGGTAGAAGAGGGACGTTCTCTCTATTTTGATTCAGGCAGCACGATCATGAGCCTTGCCGAAATCTTGCCTAACGAAAGGTTTTCTGTGCTGACCAGCGGTTTGAATATCGCCCTTGAGATTCAAAAGAGAAGTCTGCCCACGGTGATGACCGTGGGCGGGCTGATCAACCGAAATACACTGTCTGCTTCCGGACCCGCGGCCATAAAGCTGCTCGAGTCGGTAAACATCGACTTAGCATTTATGGCTGCCTCCGGTTTTTCGGTTGATCGGGGGTTTACTGTCGCCAACGTTTACGAAAGTGAGCTGAAAAAGGCGGTAGTAAAGGAGGCACGGGAAGTAATCGTTTTAATTGATAGCAGTAAGATTGACAAGAATTTGCCCTTTACATATGCAACATTGGCCGAAATCGATGCCATCGCCTGTGAGAAGCCGCTTCCGCCGGAAGTGGAGGCTGCTGTCAGGGAGGCGAATGTTAACATCTATTAGGGGTCCTGTCTTGTTGGCACTAAATGGTTGGAATTGGAACATTTCGTGTAACAAACAAACATTTCTTTATAAAATGTTACGCATCGTATGATAGAAATGAAGGAAAAAGGGAAGTCGCCTCGAATACTTTAAGTAGGAGTAAAGTGAGGAGGTGGTTTGCCACCGAGAGGCGTTGAGTTGTTTCGAAATGTAAAGATTTCAGTCTAATAAGGAGGGCTAACAAGAATGATGAAAAAGAGACTGTTGGTTGTTGGTATTTTGCTTCTGACACTTGTAATGGCATTCCCGGCATATGCCCAGGATTTCACCATTGCCATGGTTGTTAAGGGTGCAGGGAACCCGTTCTTCGAGGCTTGCCGCCGCGGCGGAGAGGAAGCTGCTGCCGAACTCGGCTTCAACTTCATTTTCCAAGCCCCTGCAACACCAACTTCTGAAGGCCAAATCGAGCTGATTGACGCCTTGATCGCACAGCAGGTCGATGCGATTCTGGTCAGCGCCAATGATCCGGATGCCTTGGTACCAGTATTGAGAAGAGCAATGGACCGCGGCATCACTGTAGTTGCCTTTGACTCGGGCGTCGCCCCGGCAGGCCGTCATCTGTTCCTGAATCAGGCTGACATGGAGTTAATCGGCCGCATGCAGGTACAAATGATTGCTGAAATGATTGACTATGAAGGAGAAATCGCAATTCTCAGTGCTACATCCACCATGGCGAACCAAAACGTCTGGATCAGCTGGATGCTGCAGGAACTCACCAAGCCTGAGTATGAAAAGATGGAGCTTGTAGGTATTGTTTACGGTGACGACCTCAGAGAAAAGAGCTACAACGAGGCCCTCGGCCTGTTCCGTTCCCGTCCTAACCTGAGAGGCATCATCTCTCCCACAACTGTAGGTTTGGCAGCAACAGCCCGTGCCATCGAAGACCAAGGTCTGTCCGGCAAAGTTGCCCTAACCGGACTGGGACTGCCCAGCGAAATGGCTGAGTACATCCGCAACGGCACAAGTGAAGCTATTGCTCTGTGGAACCCAATCGATCTCGGCTATGTTTCCAGCTACATGGCACATGCAATGCTGACAGGCGCAATCAAAGGCGAAGCCGGAGAGATTGTGAACGTTGGCCGCATGGGCGAAAGAGAGATCGTTGCTGACGGCAGCGGCGGTCTGGAAGTTCTGCTTGGCGCACCATTTGTCTTTGACATCAACAACATTGACGAGTGGGCAGACGTTTACTAGAATCCACTAGCGTTTTCAGATAAGCCTTTTGTAGTATTGGTGCTGGCGGCTCCTTGAATGCAAAATAGGTGGGGGCCGCCACCTCACTATACAAGCCTGTTGGCTGTTGATCTTCGGAAGTTCGGTAAAGGAGCAGTATTATGTCAGGAAAACTACTGGAATTAAGGAATATAAAAAAGCGTTTTCCCGGTGTTGTCGCCCTGGATGGCGTCCAGTTTGACTTGAAGCCTGGTGAAATCCATGGCCTGCTGGGGGAAAATGGCGCAGGAAAATCAACCTTGCTCAAAATTATAACTGGAGTGCATCAGCCTGACGAGGGCGAAATCGTTCTGGATGGCCAGCGCGTTACGTTTAGCAATCCGCTGGACGCCAAGCACGCCGGCATTGCCGCTATTTATCAGGAACCCACCTGTTTTCCGGAACTCAGCATCAGTGAGAATGTCTTTATGGGCCACCCCATTGTGAGCGGCAAACTGAACCGCATGGACTGGAAAGCGATGCATAAAAGGACTGAGCAGCTGCTTAAGGAACTCAACATCCACCTTGATCCCAGGACTACCATGGGACTTTTGAATGTTGCAGAGAGGCAGCTGGTGGAGATCGCCAAAGCGTTGTCGTTGGATTCAAAGATTCTGCTCATGGACGAACCCACATCTGCCTTAACCATTCAGGAGGCAGAGCGTTTATTTAAGGTTATTAATCGCTTGCGTGAAGACGGCGTAGCAATCATCTTCATATCTCATCGTCTGGAAGAAGTCTTTGAACTGACAGATCGGGTTACCGTGCTGCGTGACGGAAAATACATCGGAACTAAAGCTACAGGGGAGCTGACCACGCAGGAAGTGATCCGGATGATGGTGGGCCGTTCCGTGGATGAACTGTACCCAAAGAAAGAAGTCAAGATCGGAAAACCGCTCTTGGAAGTGAAAAATATATCTCGCCACGGCGAGTTTAGCGATATTTCCTTTACTGTGCGCGAAGGTGAAATCCTCGGTATCGCCGGCCTGGTAGGGGCAGGCAGGACCGAGATGGCCCGGGCTGTTTTCGGCATCACATCCCTGGATCGGGGAGAAATCCTCCTTGACAATCAGCGCCTCAATATCAAGAGTGCCCGCGATGCTCTAAAATACGGCATTGCCTACCTTCCGGAAGATCGCCAGGATCACGGCCTGGTCTTGGCCATGGATCTTGCTCAGAATACGACCATCTCCATTCTGGACAGGTTCAAGTACAGCCTGCTGAACAAAGAGAAAGAGCGGGAGATAACGGAGAAGTACATTGAGCTTCTGAATATCCGTACGTCAGGCTGCACCCAGCTGGCTCGCAACCTGTCAGGCGGCAATCAGCAGAAGGTAGTGCTGGCCAAGTGGATGGCAACGGAACCCAGGATCCTGATTCTAGATGAACCGACCAGGGGCATAGACGTACAGGCCAAGGCTGCAGTCCACACATTAATCGGCGAGCTTGCTGAGCAAGGTCTAGGCATTATAATCATATCTTCCGAACTGCCGGAGGTGCTGGGGATCTCTGACCGCATCCTGGTTATGCATGAAGGGAAGATTGCCGCTGAGTTCAAACGAGGCGAAGCTACGCAAGAGCTGATTTTGCATGCAGCCATTGGACGAAGCAGTGTTGATGCAGATGCAGTTTAAGGAGGGTTTTTGATGGCTCGAACAGCGGAGAAAAGGCGCTTTGCCTTTTCCAATCTCAGCTCAAAACGGGAAACTAGCTTAGTAATCTTTATTCTCGTCCTGATCCTTGGCGTTACGTTGCGCAGTCCGCGCTTCTTTTCCCTGGCAAACTTCCATGACATCCTGCTGGACAGTGCGATTGTAGCAATTGCCTCCATTGGTCAGATGATGGTTGTGATGACCGGCGGCATTGACCTGTCTGTCGGCTCCGGTCTGGCTCTTTCGGGCATGCTCGTGGGGTTAGTTTACAAAGGCGGATTGGGCCTCAACCCATTCCTGGCGCTATTGTTAGGCGGACTGATCGGTCTGGTTCTCGGCTCCATCAACTCTGTCTTGGTGGTCAAGGGTAAGATTCCCCCGATTATTGCTACTTTAGGTACAATGTCCATTTACAGGGGATTGATCTTCTTAGCCAGCAAAGGCCAATGGGTCAGCGCCCATGAAATGCCTAGCTACTTTATCAGGCTTGCCAGGGGCACTGTTCTGGGAATCCCCAACCTGATCTTTATCGCAGGTTTGCTTTACATCATTTTCTACTACTTTCTTTCTCACACCAAAACCGGACGAGAGGTCTATGCCGTAGGCGGCAATCTGCAGGCGGCAATGGTGGCGGGGATCAATACTGACAAGATCAACTACATTGTCTATTCTGCCACAGGCTTTTTATACGGTCTCTGCGGTGTTTTGTGGGTATCGCGCTTTGCTTCAGCCCAGCCTGATACTGCAACTGGGTTTGAGTTTTCCACAGTGACGGCTATCGTGCTTGGCGGAGTCAGTGTATCCGGCGGTACCGGGCGAGTAACCGGGGTATTGCTTGGTGCAGTGCTCAGTTCCATGATTGAAAACGCACTCAACGTAACCCAAACCAATCCATTCTGGAAACTGGCCATTCAAGGTATCGTAATTCTGATAGCCGTTGCCATGGATCAGATTGTGCGACGCAGGAAGAAAACTAAGGTAGTAAGGGAGCAGTAAGCATGAAAAAACTAATCGGGCGTTGGGAGTTCCTGTTGTTTCTTTTGCTAGTTGGCGTCTTTATCTTGATGTCCAACCTGTCTCCGCACTTTTTAAATCTGCGCAACCTCCTGGACTCCACCGTGCATTTTACGGAAAAAGGGGTAATCGCGGTTTGCATGACCTTTATCATTATCTCAGGCAATATGGACCTTTCGGTGGCATCCAACATGGCTATGTCAGCAGCGGTGATGGGCATTGCCTACCGCGCCGGGATGGGCATTTGGCCCGCGGCCATGCTCTGCCTCCTGGTGGGTGCACTTGGCGGGCTGTTTAACGGCTTGGTTGTTACACGGATCAAACTGCCGTCTATGGTGGCAACTTTGGCAACCTTTTCGCTGTATCGCGGCATTGCCTACGTACTTTTGGGCAATCAGGCGATTACCGGCTATCCGTACCAGTTTGCCGAGATCGGCCAAGGTTACTTCCTGAACACCAATATTCCTAATCAGCTGGTGATCTTTCTCGCCCTGGCCGCCATCTTCGGGTTTATTCTGCACAAGACCACCTTCGGCCGGACGGTCTACGCTATCGGCAATAACGAAGATGCCTGCCGTTACTCGGGACTTCCGGTTGATCGAATCAAGATCATTATGTTTACAGTTAACGGTTTGCTGGCAGGCTTAAGTGCAATTCTGCTCACTTCAAGGATTTACAGCACCAGGCCCAATATCGCCCTCAACTATGAACTTGAGATCATCACTGCCGTAGTTTTAGGGGGAGTCAGCATCAAGGGCGGCCGCGGTTCCATGATCGGAGTAGTCTTGGCCCTGTTCCTCATCGGTGCTTCCAGGTTCGGCATGAGCCTTTTGAACATCCCTGGACAAATGATGACGGTAATCATCGGCATGCTGCTCATCGTTGCAATTCTGCTACCCCAGTTCCTGGAACGTTTTTCATCTAAGTCAAGTGAAGCGCCTGGCAAGGCTGCTTAGATCACTGGAATAAAATCAAGGAGGAGATGATATGTCGAAGTTGCCAGTTATTCCCGTTGAGGAGTTTGCGTTACGGAGGCAGATGCTTCAGCAGGAAGCCCGGGACGCCGGCTTGGATTTGCTCGTAATCTTTTCTAACGACCGCTCCACGGCAGGCCCGGCACACGTTCGCTATGTGACTGATTTTGCCACACATTTCGAATCTTCTTGCTGCCTCATACCTGCCGAGGGCGAATCGGTACTGGTTACAGGACCGGAAGCTGAGGCTTTGGCGCAACTGACGGCGAAAATTGACAACATCGTAGTAGCCGAGGAATTTAAGCACCCTGAACAAGACCATCCCTTCTCTAAGATGAGCACTTTCCCGGAGATCATCGGGAAGATGGCACCGGCTTTGGGCCACAAAGTCAGGAAGGTTGGCATAATTGGACAGGAACTTATGGATGTCGCCCTGTACAGTTTGTTGGCAGAACACTATGAGCTGTCCAGTGTTGATGAACTGATGTATAAACATCGGGCCATCAAAAGCCCTGCAGAAATTGAAGTAATCAAGTACTGCTTTGAGATTGCAGAGGTCGGCTTTGAAGCTGCTGTGGAAGCCATTGATGTTGGAGTGCCCGAATATGAAATTGCGGCTGCAGCCGAGTATGCAATGCGGATGATGGGTACCGAAGGGACGGGTATTGACACTATTGTTGGCACAGGACCCCATGCTGCGCCTATTGTGGTGCGGGCAACCCATCGCAGGGTGGAACGGGGAGATCTGCTCGGTGTGACCGTGATTCCTCGTTATCAGGGATACCATGGCGCAGTGGGCAGACCCATCAGTGTCGGACGGCCCAATCCCGAACTGGCTGACGCTGTCGCCCTTGCGGTGGAAGCTCAGAATGAAGTTCTCCGGCATTTGAAACCAGGTGCAATCGGGCGCGAAGTAGAGCATAAAGCCAGAGAGGTTATGGCAACCAAGGGCCTCGATCCATACTTCGCCTATGTAGGCATCCATACAGTCGGCCTAGTGGAGTTTGAACCGCCTATCTTCCATGCCGCAAGCGATGTGAAGATTGAAGCAGACATGATCGTATCGGTGGACATCCCCTGCTTCTTGGCTCCCTTTGGAGGTTTCCGTGTTGAAGACGGTTATCATGTAACCAATGACGGGCCTAAAGCTCTGAACTTTAACCAGGCTGGTCTGATTCAGATCTAAGGGGGCACGCTGTACAGCAATAAACAAAGGTGCTCTCTCACTGGAGAAAGCACCTTTGATCTTCTTCAGCTGATTACTCGCTGTAAGGAATGGCGGTCATGAGGGTCATGTTCGGCTGGGTTACATCCATGCGGGAGTACTGAACAATGATTTCTACATCGCTTTCTACCATAATAGCGTAGGGGACATCCCGTGGAACAGCGTAACCCCCCAGCAGCTCTGGGCGATTCATCTGCACATGCTTGCAGTGCCTGCCGGGAATTGTCACATAAATGTCCTCCACAGGTTCCCTGTCTTCAAAGTAGAAGGCGAAGCGAACTTTCGCATCCTGTTCGCCCACATTAAGAATGGAGACGCAGTCGTGGCTTTCCCACTTTTCACCCTGGCCTGTGGACGGGTTGAAAGCATCGGGTATGTACCATTTTTTCTTACCTGCTGGTTTAGGCATTTGGGACCTCCTCGTGTATTGTGTGTAATTATGATATATTTATTATACTAAAGAATTAACCTTAGCGCCAGTTTAGTGAACTTAGCGCTGAATCAAAAAAGTTCTTGGCAATGTAAAGCCTGAAATGGAGAAAGGAGTTTGATCGAGATGTTGAATTTGAGCAGCGAAGCTCGGGAAAGAGTACTTAAGAATGTAATGAAGCTGGAAGTTGAGACCCCTTCCTGGGGTTACAGCTCCGGCGGCACTAGATTCTTTGTCTATGATGATCCTACCGCAGCCCGCACATTGGAAGAAAAGATCGATGACGCAGCAGTTGTCCACAAGTATACGGGGATCACGCCAGCTGTTGCCCTGCACATTCCCTGGGACAAGACAGATGACTGGCCGGGCCTGAAACAGTACGCCGAATCAAAGGGAATTCGGATCGGCGCCATTAACCCCAACCTATTCCAAAAGAACGAGTATCTCCACGGCTCCGTGACCAATTATGATCCTGCCGTCCGGGCCCAGGCCGTGGATCACCTGCTGGAATGCGTCCAGATCATGCGGGATACAGGTTCGCCGGTTCTGTCCCTCTGGCTTGCCGATGGAACCAACTATCCCGGTCAGAGCGATTTCCGCCGCCGCAAGAAGAACCTGATTGATTCTTTGAGCAAGGTCTACAAAGAACTGCAGGGCGAAGAGAGAATTCTTGTGGAGTACAAGATGTTTGAACCTGCTTTCTATCATACAGATATTGGCGATTGGGGCATGGCAACTTTCATTGCCCAGGCCCTTGGCGAGCGGGCCCAGACCCTGGTGGATCTTGGCCACCATGCACTGGGCACGAATATCGAACAAATCGTTGCCTGGCTGCTTGATATGGGCATGCTCGGCGGTTTCCACTTCAACTCGAAGAAATATGCTGACGATGACTTGACAACCGGTTCGGTAAATCCCCACGAACTGTTCCTGATCTTCTGCGAGCTGGTCAAAGCGGACCGGGATCCCGAGATCCAGAGCAATGTGGTTTACATGATTGACCAGGCTCACTTTGACAAGCCCAAAGTTGACGGCATGATCCAATCGGTGCAGAATATCCAGATTGCCTATGCCAAAGCTTTGGCGGTTGATTATGACGCCTTGGAAGAAGCCCAAATGAATGGCGACATCATTGCTGCGGAAGAAATTCTCAACACCGCTTATAATGCCGATGTTCGCCCGCTCCTTGCTGAGGCACGGGAGCAGGCCGGTTTGGATCCCAGTCCATTAGAGGCCTATCTCAAGAGCGCAGACAGGGAGATCCGTGTGGCCCGCAGCAAATAGTCAGCACAAGGAGGAATCCAGATGAGAGCGGAGCTAAATTTAGCCGCCGCCGATTTAGGCGCGGAAAGCGGCCGAGTTATTTACGGTCATTTTGCCAATGACCGGCTCTCCATAGAGGAAGTTCATCGCTTTCGCAACCAGTCCGTTTTCCTGAATAAGTACCTGTATTGGGACTTTCTCAATCTGTTCCATAACATTACAGAGGGTTTGCGCAAGCTGGCCCTCAACATCTCCGAACTTCAGGGAGTTGCCGTGGATACCTGGGGGGTCGATTACGGCCTCCTGGACTCCCTCGGGCACTTGCTGGCAAACCCCGTCAGTTACCGTGACCATCGTACCGACAATATTCTGCCTGCAGTTTTTGACCGCGTGGATGAGCAGGAGTTTTATCGCCGCACCGGAATTCAGGTGATGCCGATTAATACTTCCTGCCAGCTTACGGCACTCCTGAATGAGAATCCAAAGCAGCTGGATGCGGCGGAGGATTTGTTGTTCATGCCGGCGCTGTTCAGCTATTTCCTTAGCGGGGTGATGGCGAACGATACAACCATTGCTTCCACCTCCCAGCTGTATGATCCGAAGGCTAGGGACTGGGCCTTTGATTTGGCGGAAAGCTTAGGGCTCCCGGCAAGGCTGTTTAAGCCGGCTGTTGCACCGGGTACCGTACTCGGCGGCCTGACTGCCTTCGTGGACGGCCTTTTTGCTGACGCCAAAGTCATCGCCGTCGGCGGACACGACACTGCCTCGGCAGTGGCCGCGGTGCCAACTGAACAGGAGGATTTCATCTATATCAGCTGCGGCACCTGGTCCCTGGTGGGAACAGAGCTGCGGGAGCCGATTTTGACCGAAGAGGCACGTACGCTGAATTTCTCCAATGAAGTCGGCGTAGAGGACACCATCCGCTTCCTCAAGAATGTGATGGGACTGTGGCTCTTGCAGGAATGCCGCAGATCATGGGCCAGGGCAGGCAAGGAGTACGACTACTCAGACTTAATGGCGGAAGGAACCAAGGCTGAGGCCTGGAGGACATTGCTCAATCCAGATGATCAGCTGTTCCTGAACCCGACGGACATGCCTACAGCCATTGCCGAGTATGCAAAGCGTACAGGACAGCCTGTGCCGGAGACGGTAGGGCAGTTTGTCCGCTGCATTGTGGAGTCCCTTGCCCTAAAATACTGGTGGGTCATTGAGAGGATCCAGGAGCTGACCGGTGTGGACTACGACTGTATACACATTGTAGGCGGCGGGACGCAAAATGAGTTTTTGATGCAGCTCACCGCAGATGTTACCGGTCAGACGGTTGTAGCCGGGCCCATTGAGGCAACTGCCATCGGCAACATCCTGATGCAGGCAAAGGCTTTAGGTTCCCTCTCGGATCTGGCCCACTTGCGCCAGGTTGTGCGGAATTCGTTTGACGTTAAAAAATACCAGCCGAAGGATCTTCCCCAGGAGATCAAGGAGATAAAGAGAAGGTTTGAAGAGCTGAATCGTTAGAGGGGTGAAGATATGATCCTGCAAGAATTAATTGAAATGTCCAATCGCTTGGCAGAATCTGGCAACTTTGTCATCTTAGGAGAAGGCAATACATCCGCCAACCTGGACGCGGATCGCTTCTATGTGAAAGTGAGCGGTACGCAGCTCCTAGGCGCAACAGAAGAGAGTTTCGTCCTGGTTGACCGCGGCAAGATGCTGGAGATGCTTGATCGGGAAAGCGTCAGCGATGACGAGGTTGCCAAAGGCCTGCTTGACGCTGTCTGCGACGGCTCGGGAAGAAAACCGTCTGTAGAGACTATGTTTCATGCTTATTTGCTAAGTCTTCCCGATGTGAATTTTGTGGCCCACACCCATCCGACTGCAGTGAATACTATACTTTGTTCCACCAGGGCTGAAGAGCTTGTCCGGGGCAGGCTGTTTCCGGACGAGATAGTATGCTGCGGTCCGGAACCTGTCTTTATACATTATGAAGATCCAGGCCATCTCTTGGCTCGGAAAATTGCGGCAGGATGCGAGTCCTACATGGAGAAGTGGGGCAGTGCACCCCGGAGCATTCTGATGCAGAACCACGGCTTGGTGGTTCTAGGCAAGACTGCGGCCCAAGTTGAGGCGGCTAGTCAGATGTGGCATAAAACAGCCCAGATCCTGATTGGCGCAACGCTCCTTGGCGGAGCCAACTATCTGTCGGAGGAAAATGCCCGGCGGATCGGCAGCCGCAGGGATGAGAAAGAACGCGAGAAAGTAATCTTCGGCGACAAGTAAGTTGCCGGCGAAGGAGGTTGTAATATGAGCGGCGAGAACAAGATCCTGCAACACTACAAGAAGGTGGCCCAGCCTCTGCCTGAGGTTAACAACACTTGGCCCCTCTATGATGCAGGACTGGAGAACTTAGGGAAAGACGGCGCCCCAGTTGAAATGCCAATGCCGGAAATTCGTGATGATCAGCTTTTGGCCAGGGTTGACACTGTCGGCCTTTGCTTTAGCGATATAAAGCTGATTACGCAGGGCAACACCCATCCGCGCATTTCAGGGCGGGATTTGCAGAACGATCCTGTAATCCCCGGACATGAGGCCGCCCTGACAGTAGTTAAGGTCGGCAGCAAGCTCGTGGACCGTTACAAGGTTGGCGAGAGGTACCTGATTCAGGCGGACGTTTTCTACAAAGGCCAGTCCATGGCTTTTGGCTATGTGCTGCCGGGTGCACTCCAGCAGTACACAGTCATCGGTCCCGAAATTCTTGACGGTGACGAGGGAAGCTATCTGATTCCGCTGCGGGAAGAAGACGGCTATGCAGAAGTCGCCCTCAGTGAACCCTGGGCCTGCGTGGTTGCAGCTTATCGCATTACGTGGCGCGAAACGATGAAGCCAGGCGGCACCGCACTCTTTGCTGTTACCGGTGAAGATGACGCAAAGTACAGCCTGGAAGGGGCTTTTTCGCCTGAAGGCAAGCCGGGCAAGGTTGTAGTTATAGGACCGGAGTGTGCTACCAGGGCCGGGCTGGTCCAAGACCTGGGCGAGCTGGCGACAGTGGCAGATTCAGGTCAAAGCCTGGAGCAGCTGAGCAAGACTTACACCGGCGGCAAGGGCTTTGACGATATCGTCTTCTTCGGAACACCTTCGCCTGAGATGGTGGAGGAGGCTGTGAAGGTCATGGCGGTGCGTGCGGTGATGGCGTTCTTGGCTGAAACGCCCCTCGGGCGTGATGTAGCCATTGACATTGGCCGGGTCCACTATGACGGCCATATTTACACCGGAGCCAAGACAAAATCTGTCGCCGAAGCTTACAAGAAGCACAGAAGCGCAAAGCTTCTGCCAGGCGGCAAAGCGCTGATGGTAGGGGCTGGAGGGCCCATGGGGCAAATGCATACGCAAATGGCTGCCGAAGATCCAAATGGCCCGAGTGTAGTTGTGGCCACAGAGCTTAACCAGGAGCGCATGGAGGAGTTGAACATCAGATTCGGTCCTGCTGCTCAAGAGCGCGGTGCAATGCTGATGGCCTTCAATCCGAGACAACTCACTCCTGAGGAGTATGAGGAGAAGCTGAATGAGGCCACCGGCGGCGAGCTCTTTGACGATGTTGTGGTTATGGCTCCATCTGCCGCTGTGGTAGAGGACAGCGCGCGCCGGCTGAAGGACGGCGGCATCCTCAACATTTTTGCCGGAGTGCCAAGGGGCACCATTGGCAAACTGGATCTGAGCCAGGTGTACTTGGCAGGCCATCGCTGGATTGGCAGCAGCGGCTCTTCGCTGGCGGATCTGGGCTACACGCTGAAGAGAATTCAGCAGAGGACGCTGCGGACCGACCGTTCGGTGGCTGCCATTGCCGGCTTGAATGCAGCGAGAGAAGGCCTCTATGCTGTGCAGGACGGAAGTTTTCCGGGCAAGATCGTGGTCTGGCCCCAGCTGCCTGAACTGCCCCTGATTCCCTTGCCTGAGCTGGAAAAACACCTGCCGAATGTTGCTGCAAGGCTTTCTCCAGACGGTTATTGGACGAAGGAGGCTGAGGATGAGCTTCTCTCTTCCCAGCTGGTCCAGGACTAAACGAGCAGGAGGTATGTACCTTGCAGGAAAGGCAAGTTAGCGGAAAATTAGATGGACAAGTAGCGATTGTAACCGGTGCGGCCCAAGGTTTAGGGGCCGCACTGGCCCAGCGTTTGGCCAAGGAAGGCTGCAAAGTTGTGGTTGCCGATATGAACCTGGAAAAGGCCCAGGAAGTTGCTGCCGCCCTGCCTGACGCCATGGCGGTCCATGTTGACGTCTCCAAGGAAGAGATGGTCAACCGCCTCGTGGATCAGACAGTGGAAAAATACGGCCGGCTGGATCTTTTTGTGGCCAATGCAGGCATTGTGCGTTCCGGCCCGATTGAGACTTTTGAGTATGACACCTGGCGCCAGGTCATTGATGTGAACCTGATCGGCTATTTTCTCTGTGCCCGGGCTGCTGCCAGGGTGATGATCAAACAGAATTCCGGTTCAATCATTCAGATTAACAGCAAGAGCGGGAAACTCGGTTCCTACCGGAACTCTGCCTATGCCGCCTCCAAGTTTGGAGGCATCGGTCTGACCCAGAGCCTGGCGTTGGAATTGGCTGACTACGGCATTAGAGTGAATGCCATCTGCCCGGGCAATCTCCTTGATTCACCCCTTTGGCAGGACAGCCTCTTTGAGGAATACGCAAGAAACCAGGGGATTACCGTGGAAGAAGTCCGCGCTAAGTACCTGGGCAAAGTGCCTTTAGGGCGCAGCTGCGCTTATGAAGATGTGGCCAATGTGATGGTCTTCCTTGCCAGTTCAGATGCAAGCTACATGACCGGCCAGGCCATCAATGTCACCGGCGGGCAGGAGATGCGCTAGGCCGGGAATAGAGAAAAGGATGTGATGGAATGAGCAGAAAAGTTAAAATCGATCTGGGAATTAACGGCGCTTTCCTTACCAGGCGCTGGGAAGAACCGGACAACTGGATGCGCTTAACCAAGGAAACCGGATACGATTACCATGAGTTTTGCGGTGACGTCCTGGATCCGTTTTTCAGCGGTGATAAGGAGTATCAGCTGGAAACCGCCAGGAAGACTAAGGAAGCTGCAGAAAAGCATGGCGTAACCATTGTAGACATTTATACCGGTGTAGCCACCCATCGCTTCCATGGACTGGCCCACAGCCATCCTGCGGTGCGCGCCAGAATGCGCGACTGGATTGTAGAAGCTATGGATATCGCCCTGGCCATGGGCGTAACAAAACTCGGCGGCCACTGGGATGCCCTGTCCGTAGAGGTCCTGGAGGATCCTGAGAAGGAGAGGGCAGCTATTGAGCTGCTCCACAACACCTTCCGGGAGCTGGCCGTGATCGGCAAGGAAAAGGGGATGGAGGGCATCTATGTAGAGCAGATGTACATTCCCAGCGAAGTGCCCTGGACCATGGAACAGTCCGATGAGTACTTAGTCGCGGTAAACAAAGACAATCCGGGCTGCCCAGTCTACCTGACCGTGGACGTGGGACATATGGCCGGCATGCATTACGGACTGCAGGGCAAGGACCTTGAATACGAAGAGTGGCTGCGCAGATTTGGCGCCGCCTGCGAAGTGATCCACCTCCAGCAGACCACAAGGGATGCCAGCCGCCACTGGACTTTCAATGAGGAGTACAACGCCACCGGCGATATCAAGATGGAAGAAGTGCTCAAAGCGCTGAAATGGTCCCACGAAAACTACCACAGGCAGCCCTGGGCCAAGTACCTGGCGCCGGCGGCCCAAACCACCTTGGTTCTGGAGTACATTCCCGGCTCCACCACAACCGAGGAAAGGGTGCTTAGGGAAATCTCCGAAGGCTGCAGCTACTTGCGGAACTATGTTCCCAAAGGCGGCTTAGAGTGGGAGTTTGACAAGTAGAAAGCCGGGTGATCTCATGACGAAAGCAAAAGCTCCCATTGTCATGATTGGCGAGACTCTGATCGACTTATACCTGGACGGGCTGGAAGAATCCTCCCCGGGGCAAAAGAACTTTGCCTTTACAGGGGCGATTGGCGGCGGACCTGCCAATGCAGCCGCCAGCCTGGCCTATCTAGGCAAGCCTGTCTCCCTTATTACCAGCTTTTCCAAGGATCCCCTGGGAGTTCAGATGAAGGAGCTTCTTTTGGAACGGGGCATCGATCTCAGCCTCAGCTGTGACGATGACGAGCTTAAGATGCCTCTGGTCTTGGTGCTGCTGGATGAGAAGGGTGAGCGTTCCTTTAAGCTGTATCTGGCAGATACGGTGTTTGAGAACATGGCTGTGGATCCCCAGGCATTGCCTGAAGAAATGGAGTTTTTCCATTTCAGTTCGGTGCTGATGGTCTTTGATGCGGCCTTTGCAGCTACAGAGATAATTCTGGAACATGTGAAGGACAAGAATGTGATCCGGTCTTATGATGTGAACATTAGGCCGGACATCCTCAAGACCAATCCCCTGGCGCTGCAGCGGCTGATGCAAGTGCTGGACCAGGTGGACGTACTGAAGATCAGCGACGAGGACCTGGAGTGGATCCAGAGCAATATCGACAGTTCTCTGGCCAAGCCTGAAGATTACTTCCGCTACGGGATCCAGCTTGTGGTCTATACCCAGGGGGAAAAGGGAGCAACCCTCATCACCCCCCAGGCCCGGGCCTGCGTTCCGGCCCCGAAAGTACAGGTAGTAGATACCACAGGCGGCGGAGACGCTTTCATGGCAGGCATTTTAGACGGCCTGTCGGATCAGACATGGCCAAGCCGCATCAGCCTTCAATCGATCCCTGAGGAGCAGCTCAGGGAACTGGGGCTGAGGGGGGCTGAATCTGCAAAACGCGTGCTCTCACAGCCTGGCGGCATGCCGCCGTTAGTCTAGAGAACCAGTTAGAGAACCAGCAATGAATATAGTCCATTGGGCATATCCAATGGACTATTATTATGTCCGAAATTCGTTAAATTGTTCCAATTGCTCGAGGGACAGGCCCCTTTGTCCCTTTTTTATCCATGGGGGAGGTAAACCAAAAAGTTCCATAGAAGTTATTCAGTGAAAAGGGCGGAGGAGGGCATTTAAATGAGGGGGTTCTCGCCTGATTGCCAGAAGCACCACAGGCTGTACCTGGACAGCATCTCAAGCGGCATATTGATTGCCCAAATG
>JAAYSR010000286.1 GCA_012518325.1 Bacillota bacterium | reverse complement strand
CGGCCGGGATCATACCCTTCCGACCCGCCGCCAAAGGCGTAGGCAGAAATAATCATTATTAGAGACGAGCCTACACTCACCAAAATATGCGTACGAAAGCCTGCAGGTCGTCCCATGCTTTCTCTCTCTAATCCTATCAGTCCGCCAAGGATCAAAGCCAAAAAAAGCCTAACTGCTATTTCTACATTTGTGATCTGCAACGAGACTACCTCCGATACGCTAATTTTCCATGATATTCGCCACTTTAGGGGTTTTCCCTTTCGAAAACCTGCCTAAAGGGCTGAAATCAAACAGAAAGATCAAACTTGCGCTAAACCCATTTCCTGTAAAGCGTATCTCAGTCCGATCTCCACATGCTGTCTGGACATGCCGCCTTGCAGGTAGCCGATATAAGGCTCACGCAGCGGCGCATCGGCGCTCAGCTCGATGGAAGAGCCTTGAATAAAGGTGCCCCCTGCCATTACTACCTCATCTACATAACCCGGCATCAGGCTGGGAACCGGCATATAATGGGCATCAACCGGCGCAGCCTTCTGGATTCCGTGACAAAAATCCAACAGTTCCTTCCGGGAGTTAAATCGGATGGCTTGTACAATGTCGCTGCGCATCTCACTGGCCGAGGGCGAAACCGAGTATCCCAGCGACTCGAAGAGCTGGGCAGCCAAAATTGCGCCGGAGACCGCCTCCCCAACCACATGGGGCGCCAGGAAAAAGCCGTGCATAAGCTGGCGGATTAGGCCAAAAGTAGGTCCAATCTTGTCCCCTAAACTTGGAGCAGTCAGGATCTCCGCACAGAGACTCACCAAGTCTTTGCGCCCCGCAATGTACCCGCCGCTGACCGCCAAGGTTCCCCCAGGGTTTTTGATGAGGGAGCCTGCAATCAGGTGGGCACCGACTTCAAGGGGCTCATAATACTCGACAAACTCTCCGTAACAGTTGTCTACAAAGATAATGCTTTCAGGGTTTTTCCTGCTGATGACTCTGACCGCCTGGGCGAGCTCTGCGATACTCAGGGCCGGACGCCAGCTGTATCCCCGGGAACGCTGCAGCATAACCATCCTTGTCTGGCTGTTGACGGCATTTTCAACAGCCTCCAGATCCAGGCGGCCGTCAGCAGTCAAGGGCACCTCTTTATAAACAATGCCTCTCTTCAGGAGGCTCCTTGGGGAATCGCCGCGGGTGCCAATCACCGCCTGTAGAGTGTCATAGGGCGGTCCGCTGGCTGATAAGAGCTCCTCTCCAGGTTCGAGCATGGAAAGACAGATGGAAATGGCATGTGTGCCAGAGGCAATCTGGGGCCTGACCAGAGCAGCTTCAGCTCGAAACACGCGGGCATAGACTTCCTCCAACGCCTCCCGCCCCTGGTCCGAATAGGCGTATCCAGTGGAATCACCAAAGCAATGGCTGCCTACTCTAGCTGCATGAAAAGCGTTGAGCACTTTTTCCTGATTCGCCAAAGCAATCTTTTCTACCGGTTCTAAGTAAGGGCGAATTTGTTCTTTGGCTTCATTAATCATCTTCACTGAGAACCTCTTTGGGAGCAGGAACTCCGAAATTTCCCTTAACTTGCACAACTTTTCCCGGTAGTTTATCTAAGATGTTGGCCCTGATTTGTTTTTCAGAATTAATTTGCAGGCGGAAACGGCCGTCATTGGTGGGGTACATTTCAAACTCGCCTGTGATGCCATGCTTGTTCCATAATTGATCTGCAACGCGCTGCATATCCTTTTCAGTTTCAAATTCAAAAGCGATGGAATACAATGTTTATCCTCCTGACCTGTTAGTTCCTTGACAACCAGCAGTAATAGTGGTTTAGGTTTCTTGAAAGGCAGTCAAAATCCTTCCCGATTCCGGGATCATTTAAAATCAACGGGGGTGATCACCGTCAGTTCCCCCTTGGTCAAGCGCGGTTTACGGGCCAAACGCACTGCCTGCCTGCGGATCAGCTGCTCCACCAAGTTGCGTACCGCTCGGGCATTGCCGAAGCGAGCAGGATCGCCGCTGCGCAGCCGCCTGATGGCCCTGACCAGCTCCTGCTGAGCCTGGGCAGTAAGGGTGTATTCCCTTTGCTCCAGCATGCCCAGGGCAATTTTGTACAGCTCTATATCCGTATAATCCGGGAAATGAATAGTCAAAGGGAAACGGGAATGAAGTCCCGGATTAGTCTCCAGAAAATCTTCCATGGGCTTGGGATAGCCGGCTAGAATCACCACCAGGCTGTCCCTCTGATCCTCCATGGCTTTCACCAGCGTATCAATGGCTTCTTTGCCAAAATCCCGCTCTCCTCCCCTGGCCAGAGAATAAGCTTCGTCAATAAAAAGTAAGCCTCCTTGGGCTTGTTTCAGCACTTCCCTGGTCTTTTGGGCTGTCTGGCCGATGTATTGTGCTACTAAGTCAGCCCGTTCCACCTCTACAGTATGCCCTTTCTGCAATATGCCCAGCTCTTTCAGCATCTGGCTGAGGATGCGTGCAACTGTAGTCTTGCCTGTACCTGGGTTTCCTGTAAAGATTGTATGTAAGACCATGGGTTCACAGCTCAGCTGCATCATTTCCCTATACTTCTGGATGAGAGCAAAGGCCTGGATTTCTTCAATAACCTTTTTGACTGACTGCAATCCGACCAAAGAATCCAGCTG
>JAAYSR010000067.1 GCA_012518325.1 Bacillota bacterium | reverse complement strand
TCTTCCCCATATTTCTCTGCACTTACCCAAGGGACGAGCACCGCATCGAACTCCAGCCCTTTAGCCAAGAATACCGGTGCGATGCTGACCCCGGCTCTAAAACTGGATTTTTCGTTAACCAGAAGTGCTGCATCGAGTTGGGGATGATTCTGTTCCAGATGAGTAAAAATATCCCGGCACTCCTGCACCGTTTCGCAGATCACGGCAATAGTAGCAAATCCCTCTTGCTTCCGAGCTAAGAGCAGATCCGACAGCCGCTTGAACTTGTCGTTTTCGGCTGCCCTGTGGAGTTCGGGTTTCTTCCCCTGACGGAGCACTGTTTCCGCCTGCACCCTTTCCCCCAGCAGCCCGTTGCAGAAATGGAAGATCTCCTGGGTGGAACGGTAGCTCTTCTGCAGCCGGACTGTGTTCAAATCCATACCGGCAAAAATGTCCTCGAGGGTTTGCTCAGCCTGCCACACATAGGGGTTCAGGGACTGATAGACATCCCCGACAAAAGTAAATCTGGCCCTCGGAAACGTTTTTAGCAGGATTTGCAGCTGCATTGGAGAGTAGTCCTGCACTTCATCCACAACCACATGCCTGATGTTCCGCTTGACAGGATACCCCTCAAGCTCACCCTTAAGATAACACAGGGGGACCGCATCCTCGAAGGAAATCAGGTCCTGGTCTAGAGTATCGAGACTCCGGGATCCAGATCCCGGTCTCGCAAGATCGCCGGCCGCCTGTTGCCAAAGCACCTCGTCGTTCCACAGCCGCTTGTACCAGCCGATGCTGTCAATCCGCAGCTGACTGCGGAGCTTTTTCAACACCGGCTCGATTTTCGCGTTGACTTTAGCAACTGCCTTCCTGACCTGCTCGCTCCAGGATTCGCCTTCCAGGCCTTGCGTCTGACCCGTCGCCTTTAACTCCGCTCTGATCAGCTTCTTTTTCAGGGGTCTCAGCAGAAACATGGTGCGCTGCTCAATTTTGGCCAAACGCTTCTGGACAGGCAGGTAGCTGTAGTTTTCGCTGAACAGCTTTGCTTGTTCAGCACCAGAGATGACGAGGGTCCTGTCCACTTTAACATCAAAAAAGTCACATTTTTCCTTGATAATCAGTTCAACCAGCCTGTCAAGGGCAGCCTGAAACTGAGGCGAGGACTTAAAGGCCATGGACTCCAAGAGTTCCTCCCGGCACTTGCCTTCCTTGGCCAGCAGCGCTTCCAAGCAGGAAGACTGAGTTTCTACGTCCCATTCCCAGCCCAAGAAGGGTTCGGCGAAATCCTGGAAGGTCGTTTGGTACACATTCTCTTCTCCAAGTTCGGGCAGGACATGGGAAATATAGTCGTTAAAGATGCGGTTGGGGGAGAAAATGACAATGTTCTGCGACTGCATGCTGTCCCTGTAGCGGTAGAGCAGATAAGCTACGCGATGCAGCGCTACTGATGTCTTTCCGCTGCCGGCGGGCCCTTCAACTAAGAGCAGATCGTCGTGATCGTTGCGAATGGCCTTGTTCTGCTCCCGCTGAATCGTGTTGACAATAGTGCGCATTTTTTCGCTGGCATGCTGTCCCAGTGCCTCTTGAAGAACTTCATCGTCAATTGTCAGCTCATTGTCGAACATGTAGACAAGCTTGCGTTTCCTGATCCGGTATTGCCTTTTCAGTGAAATATCTCCGCGATAAACACCCCCAGGGCCTTCGTACTGGGCAGGCCCTAGGCCATAGTCATAGAACATGCTGGAAACAGGTGCTCGCCAGTCGTAAACCAGGGGCTGACCTGTCTCTGGATCGATCAGTGAGCGAATCCCGATGTACAGTGCCTCTCGATGGGGCAGCCCCTCTTCATGGAAATCGATGCGTCCGAAATAGGGGGCCTTTTCCGCTTCCTGAAGCTGTTTTAGCAGGCGATGCTGAATGCCGAAGGCAGTGGCGCTGTGCCTTAGTTCCGCTATTTGCTGGGCGATATCCACCAGTTGGTTGGCGCTGGCAGTGCTGATGCCGTGTTCCTCCCAGAGGGATGTGCGAATTTCCCGCATCTGCCCGCGGTAGTCCACGGCCTGCTGAGTTTGCTGTTCCAGCTGTTCATCAATTTTTTCGTAGACATAATCAAGCCATCTTTGTTCTAACTGAAAATCCCTGTCTCCCAAAGTGCACCTCCGTCTCAGACTTTCCCCACTGCAGCCAGATAGACGGCAAACTGTTCGTCACCGTCCAGGCCCAAGAAGTCGTTTAGGGCATCATCATCAAAGGCGGCAATGGCACAAACACCGCTCTGAACCGTCTGCGCGGCCAAGTACAGGTTCTGGCAGACATGACCTGCGTCCAGGTGGATGTAGCGATACCCTCGTTCACCGTATCTCCACTTCATTCTATAGATGTCCGCCGTCCAAATAAATGTAACCGCGCTGTCATTAATGAACACTTGATTGCCTGCTATCTGCGCAACCTGTTCTGACAGCCCCGGCTCCAAGTTGACGGCAATGAGCTT
>JAAYSR010000066.1 GCA_012518325.1 Bacillota bacterium | reverse complement strand
CGGCTGCCCTGTTGGAGGAAGGCTTGGAGCGGCCCCTCACCTTTAGGGAATATCCCAGGGATGCCGGCTGGCTCCTGGAAAAGCGCCGGATAATCAACCGCAAATTGGCTGAACTGGCTGAGAAGTAAACTGGCTCTTCATTGCCCACAGTCTCTTTTTCACCTTAATACGGGAAAATATTGGGCATGCTGGACAATGTAGTCATCAAGAATCCTGCGGGCAACCTCTGCGTCAGGAACCAGGGGATGGACGGCTAATGCCTGCCAAGCCTTGTTATAAGAGTTTTCCTGAACCGCCTGGACAGTCAGGCGCTCATAGTTTTTCACCGCCTGGAGCAGTCCCCGGCTTTCTTCAGGTATTGCAGAGACAGCCATGGGGTGAACACCGTTCTGATCAACATAGCTGGGCAGTTCCACAACATCTTGGGGATCCAGGCAGCTGATTGCACCGTGGTTCAGCGTATTGACGATAATAACCTGGGGAGAGCCTCCCAACAGGGCCTCCAGCACCGACAGGGCTATGCCGGCATACCCCTCCGGCTTCTCTGACTCGAAGGCGGGGGCCTCTGCAGCCTTTTCCCAAAGCTGTTCTGAAATGTTGTCGCAGGACAGATCCGCTGTTTCCACCTTCATGTAACTGGCGTCGCGGGCCCTGGAGTACTGTTCGTAGACCTGCAGAGCAGAGCCTGTCTGTACGCTAAGTTTTTCCAGTTCCGAAAACAGGCGCTTGTTCAGCTCCTGGATCAGCATCGCCCGGGTAATCCGATTCGCTTTGACCCGTTCAACTATAGAGCGGTTACGGTAGTAGAACATCAAATATTCGTTGGGGATCATGCCCAGGCTGCGGACAAAACCCGGATCCAGCATGCTGTCGCCATGCCTGAGTAAAGCATCGTCATTGGCCAGAACCTGGGAGGAGATATCCCTGCCGCGGTGCAGCACTTTTTTGATCCAGCCCAGGTGGTTGATGCCAAAGTACTCAAACCACAGCTCCTCCCTGGGGATCCCCATCCCCCTGGCTGCATCCTTAAACAGCTCGCTTGGGGTGTCACAAATGCCGATGATGCGTTGAAAACCCGCGGCTGTGACAGCCTGCGTGATTATGCCTGCTGGATTGGTCAAGTTAATAACCCAGGCATCAGGGGCGACCTCTTCGATCAATTTAATGTAATCCAGGATCACCGGAATCGTACGCACAGCCATGGCAAAACCGCCTGGTCCGGTGGTCTCCTGGCCGAGCACATCGTATTTCAGCGGCACCTGTTCATCAACAGCCCTGGCTTCCATCCCGCCAACGCGGATGGTAAAGATCACAAAGCCTGCGTCGGCAAGTGCCTCACCGGGATCCATCGAGGCAGTGATGGGAAAGGCCGGATCGCCAATCATTTCTGCGACAACTTTCTCCATCAGTCCCAGGCGTCTTGCGTCAATGTCCATCATGGTCAGGCTGTCTACGCCAAGGGCTTCCCGCTTCCTCCAAATAGCCTGAACCAGGTGAGGTGTGCGCACTCCGGCAGCACCAACAATTACTGCTTTCAATCCTTTTCCTCCGTTCTAGCTCCCCAGATGCTGCAGGGCATCGGAGAGTGTCTTGGGGAAGCCTTCTGTGCCGCCCAGAGCGGTTGTAGACAGGGAACCGCAGACTGCAGCCAGCTGCAGGCTCTTCTTCAGATCATAGTCTAAAATCCGCCCGGCAATGAAGCCGGCTGCGAAGGAATCGCCTGCACCGGTGGCATCAAGGAAGTTCACCTTGAGGGCTGGAACTTTGAAGATTTCTCCGCCTTCGTCTAAAGTGGCCGCCCCTTCACCGCCTAAGGTTATGACCGGGTGGCAGCCGTACTGGGCAAAAAAGGCCACCGCATCCTCAATCGTGCTTTGCTGTGAGATTGTCTCAGCCTCCAGTTTATTGCAGAAAAAGTAATCAGTGCTGCTTAAAATATTGCCCAACAGTGCCTGTTTATCCCGGTAATACTCCACTCCGTCCCAGCCGCAGACCAAGGAGACAGTGACCCTCTGCTCCCTTGCGGCCAAAAGTACCGAGCCCAGATCCGGATCAAGCCTCAGCCCCAAATGCAGATGGCTGATCCCGGCAAAGGAATCCCGCAGCTCGCCCGTTGTGGACATTCTCCTAATCAATTCGCTTTCGTGCAGCTCCGCGCCGCTGTAACTGACAAAGGCCCGATCTCCGGCATAGACCATAGCGGTTGTGGCATTTGTGTGTTCAGAAGCAATTTTGACAACGCCCCTGCAGGACACACCTTCATTGACCAGCCGCTCCTCCAGGAAAGTCCCAAACAGATCCCCGCCAATGGCTGCAGCTATTTCTGTCGAGATTCCTAAGCGGGCAAGCCCGATGGCAGTAATGGCACAGCCGCCGATGGTAACCAGATAATGTTCCCCATAAACCTCTTTACCCAGCTCCGGCATGGCGGGCAGGCCGCTGAAAATCGAATCTACAAATACCGGTCCGGCAACCAGGACCGCCTTTTCCTCTGTTCTCACTATATACCTCCTTGAACACTTTTCCATATCGAGCCTCATTTGACACTTGACAAAAAATTCCTTCCTGAGTACAAGGGATCACAAATCTCATCTACTTCAGGCCGAAAAATAACTGCTAACCCGGAGGTTAGCAGTTACTATGACAGCTTCTTTTATAGCACTTCACTAATTTTCACGGGCCGATTTTCACGGGCTGACTTGGTGGCGGCTATAGCAATCAGCAGGGACTGCAGGCCGTCATTGCCGGTCACAGGAGGCTCAGAGCCTTTTTTCAGTGCTTCCGTAAAGTCCCGCAGTTCCTGGGCAAAGGACTCCATGTAGCGTTCCAGGAAGAAGAACAGAGGTTTGTCGGTGGTAACCCCTTCCCCGGTGCTGACCTCCACATTGGTGGGGGTGTTGTTATAGGCTTGAGCGCTGCCCTTGGAACCAAAGACTTCTGCCCTTTGGTCATAGCCATAGGCTGCCCGCCGGCTGTTGTCAATCACGCAGGTAGAGCCGTTGGCCAGCTTGAGTACGATTACGGCGGTGTCAAAATCCCCTGCCTCACCGATGGCGGGATCGATCAGAACTGAGCCGGAGGCGTATACTTCCGTCACTTCGCTGCCCGAGAGATAACGGGCCATATCAAAATCGTGAATGGTCATATCCAGGAAGATGCCGCCGGAGCCCTTCACATACTCTGCCGGAGGAGGTGCGGGGTCCCTCGAAGTAATCTTGATGATGTGCGGTTCACCGATTGCTTGCGTCTGAACAAGCTCGCGAATCCGCCTAAAGTTAGGATCAAAACGACGGTTAAAGCCAACCTGCAGCTTGACGCCGGCCTTTTCTACCGCTTCCAAAGCCTCTCTGGTCTTTTCTACATCATTGGCGATGGGCTTCTCGCAGAAAATAGCCTTCCCAGCCTCTGCACAGGCGATGATTAGATCCGCATGTGTGTCGGTGGGGGAACAGATGGCAATGGCATCAATATTGGGATCAGAGATCAACACCATTGGATCCGAGACAATATTGGCAATGCCGAACTTCTTGGCCCACTCCTTGGTGGCCGGAAGCGATGCTTCAACTTCAGAAATCCCCGCCACTTCTGCATCAGGCACATTGTAGCAAAGATTTTCAACATGGATCCTGCCAATTCGTCCAGCGCCAATTACACCAAACCGAATTTTCTCAGTCATACAATACCGCCTTTCTATACCTATAGTCCTGCCTTTTCCTTGATGTAAGCCCGAGCTTTGCGTGCGTACTCCAGGGGAGGAGCCAGCGCGGGATCCTGTTCTGCTTCTACAACGATCCAGCCCCTGTAATCGATCTCGTTCAGGGCTTCAATAATGGGCACAAAGTCAATGCGCCCATCGCCGGGAACTGTAAAGACGCCCCGTTTCACTGCCTGAAGGAAGCTCAGCTGCTCTGTTTCTACAGCCTCCTCAACTTCAGCACGCAAGTCTTTGAAGTGAACGTGCTTGATGCGGGGCCCGAACTTTTCGATCATCTCTACAGGATCGCCGCCGGCAAAGGCGATATGTCCGGTATCCAGGAGCAGTGACACCCGTTCAGGGTCTGTGGACTCCATCAGCCGCACTACCTCGGCAAAGGTCTGTACGCCTGTCCCCATATGATGGTGATAGACGATTTGCATGCCCTTCTCATGGGCCAGCTCCCCTAGATGGTGCAGACCGTCTACCAGCCTTTCCCATTCTTCGTCAGTGAAAACAGGTTTGTTGGCATGGAGGGGTGTATCCATCTGTCCCTGGATCGAGTGGCCCTGTTCGGCCACAACAATGACCTTTGCCCCCATGGCGTGCAGGAAATCTCTGTGCTTAATGAACTCTGCCGCTGTCTCTTCCAGTTCCTTAGTAGTCAAAAAGGCACTGAACCAGGCGCTGGCAATTTCCAGCCCCCGGGGCTCGAGGGCCTGCTTGAGCACCTCCGGATCCCGGGGATACTTGTTGCCGACCTCGCTTCCTTCAAAACCTGCCAAAGCCATTTCGTCAATGCACTGTTCAAACGATATTTCTCCGCCAAGTTCAGGCATATCGTCGTTCGTCCAGGCGATTGGCGCAATCCCTAACTTTACATCTCCTTTTTTCAGCATGCTTTCCACCCCAGACTCTAGATTTTCTGATGCTCTTCCAAGTACTGACGATCCCGTTTCTGAGCTTCTAAAACTGAAGGATTCTTAGATGTTTCTGCCACCCCCACTCTCCACCACGATTCATAGCCTGGCGAATGGGTTCCCGGGATAATCTTGATGTCAATCAGCGTACTTGTGGTTGCCTCCCGGGCGGCACGCAAAGCAGCAGGCAGCTCATCCAGGCTGCGGACTGTAAAGGTTTTTGCACCTAGAGCAGCAGCCATCTGAGCGAAGTCAATCTGGATGTACTCGCCATCCAGCCTCTGGGTTTCGGCAGAACGGTAGCGCAGTTCGTTGCCGAATCCCTCCTTGCTGCCCCGGCTCATCTGCAGGTCTTTAATGCACTGGAAACCGCCGTTGTCAAACATCACAACATTGATCTTGGCGCCTTCCTGGATGCTGGTTAGAAGCTCGGAGTGGAGCATCAGGTAGCTGCCGTCACTTACCAGGGCATAAACCTCCCGGTCCGGATATCCAAGCTTCACGCCGAACGCGCCGGCAATCTCATAGCCCATGCAGGAGAAACCGTACTCCATATGGTAGGTTTTGATGCCCTTGGAGCGCCACAGGCGGTGGAGATCCCCCGGCAGGCTGCCGGAAGCGCAGACTATAATGTCGTCAGCCTGGACAAAGTCATTGACAACGCCCAACGCTGTCGTTTGGACAATGCCCTGGTCGCTCTGCAACGTGTAGAGGCGTTCTACTTCCTGATCCCAGTCCTCTTTCAGCTTGACCAGCTCTTCCCTGGTATAGCCGGACTTGTAGCCAGCCTCCTGCAGCGCCTTGGCCAGTTCCTCCAAGCCGAGCTTGGCGTCTGCGAGAACGGGCTCAGAATCCATCTTAAAGCCGTCCATGCGGTTGACATTGATGGTGATGATGTCGACATCTTCGTTTTGGAAGGCAGTCTTGGATGCAGTGGGGAAGTCAGCCAAACGGGTGCCCACAGCTAATATGAGATCCGCCTTCTTAGCCAGGATATTGGCGGCGGATGTTCCTGTTGTGCCCACGCCGCCCATGCACAGCTCATGATCCCAGACCATCGCGCTCTTGCCCGCCTGGGTTTCGGAAACTGGGATGTGGAAGGTTTCCGCAAACTCACGCAGTGCATCGGTGGCCAGGGAGTAATGAACCCCGCCGCCGGCGATAATCAATGGGCGCTTCTTGGCTTTCATCAGTTCGGCCGCACGCTTAATCGCTGCCGGCGCAGGAATGAGCCTTTCGATGTGGTGGACCCTCTTGCGGAAAAAGCTCACTGGGTAATCATAGGCTTCGCCCTGTACATCCTGGGGCAGGGCTAAAGTAACCGCTCCTGTCTCAGCAGGATCTGTCAGAACCCGCATAGCCGCGAGGGCTGCTTCCATCAGCTGCTCCGGCCGTTGGATGCGATCCCAGTACTTGCTCACCGCTTTAAAAGCATCGTTTGCTGTGATCGTATAATCATAGGGCATTTCCACCTGCTGCAGCACTGGATCAGGCTGGCGGTCAGCATAGGTGTCCCCCGGCAGCAGCAAGACCGGGATGCGGTTCACAGTGGCAGTGCCTGCGCCTGTAACCATGTTCAGCGCACCTGGGCCGATGGAGCTGGTGCAGGCCATGATCTGCAGGCGGTTATGCTGTTTGGCGTAGGCGATCGCGGCATGGACCGTGCCCTGCTCATTTACGCCCTGGTAGTAGCGGAGCGACAGATCATCCATATTCTCCAGCGCCTCGCCAATGCCCAGAACATTCCCGTGGCCGAAAATGCCGTAAACACCGTTGACAAACTTATACTCTCTGCCTTCAAACTCCACATACTGGTTATCAAGAAACTTCAGTAAAGCCTGTGCAGTGGTTAGTCTAATTGTCTGACCCACTCCTACTTCCTCCTATCTGGGAAAATCTCCGCATCGGGGTTGCGCACCCACTCATGTTCGGGAACAAAGGTCGGCATAATATAAGGATCGTCGTCCAAATGACGGATAACCCACAGGTAGTACATGGCATAGCCTGGGGCGGTGGACTGCGGATGAACCTCATCCTGAACAATCTTTACAGTTGAACGGTGTTCCACCTTCAATACTTCATCTCCGTCCAGCACACAGAGGCCAAAGCCCTGCTCCGGCAGGAAACGGTAGTGATAAATCTCCGGCTGCGGATGGTGATGCGGCGGATAGCTGGACCATTTGCCGGGGTAGTTGATCACTTCCCCCAGCACCAAGTTGGCATCGGGGGCATTGGATTTATCAAAAACAGTCCTCACAATCCTGGTGGAGGTCTCCTGCATCGTACCTTTGCCCCGCTGTTCGCTGCGGACATCATCGGCGGAATAAAAGACCGGCGCAAAATGCTTCTCATTGACGGTTGCAGTAACGGCCAGTTCAACATCTGTTTCAGCCGCGATTTCCACAGACGTCCCGGCGGGGACATGGAGGCAGGTGCAAGACTCATGGAAAACAGAGTTTCGCTCGCCTTTCACTTCCTGCCCATCGTAGGTGAACTGGACAGCACCTTCCATTAAGAGATAGGCAGTTTCCTTCTCCGTGACAACCTTTTGGGATTCACCCTTTTTCAGGCGCAGGATCCCAAAATCCATCATGGTATCCAGCACTGCTTCACCTTCAGTGGTAATCACCGTATAACCCCAGCCATAAGGTTCCTGCTGTTTAATCAGCTTCACTTCTCACACTCCTTTTCATTTTCTCGCTAAACACTTTTCTGCTTTGGCCGCAATGTCTTCGGCTGTCATGGCAAAACGCTTCTGTAGATAGTCCACAGACCCGACCTCGCCGAAGAGGTCCTGCACGCCTACCCGTTCCATGGGTACGGGGCAGTTTTCGGCCAGCACTTCAGCCACCGCTGAGCCCAGGCCATTGATGACATTGTGGTTTTCACAGGTGACAATTGCTCCTGTCTCTTGCGCGCATTTCACAATCAGTTCTTTATCAATGGGCTTGACAGTAAAGATATTCACAACCCGTGCCCTAATGCCCTTCTGTTCAAGCAGCTCGGCAGCTTTGAGGGATTCCGCCACCATGATTCCGCTGGCAATCAGGGTCAGATCATCCCCTTCAGTGAGGACCTTGCCCTTGCCAATCTCAAACTCGGTGCCGGGGGCATAAATCTGGACCGGCTCTTTGCGGTTGACCCGCAGATAAACAGGTCCGTCAAGGTAGGCGATGTCCTTGACCAAAGCTTCCATCATCACATTGTCCACCGGTTCAATTACGGTCATGGTGGGAATGCCCCTAACTACGCCCATATCTTCCAGGGGCATATGGGTTCCCCCGTTGTAGGCCGCGGTAATGCCCGGGTCAGTGCCGACAACCTTTACATTTAGCTTGGCATAGGCCACCGACATATAGATCTGGTCTAAAGCACGGCGAGTGTTGAAACAGGAAAATGTGTGCGTAAAAGGTATCTTGCCCGTAGCGGCCAGCCCGGCTGCAGTGCCGATCATGTTGGCTTCCTGCACTCCGACATTAATGGCCCGGCCAGGATAGGTTTCCATAAAGCGAATTGTAGAGTTGGAATGCATCAGATCCGCATCCAGGACAACTATCCGCTGGTCTTCCTCAGCCAGCTTGATTAACGTTTCGATATAAACATCCTTCATGGCACGGCTGTCAAGGGTTAACTTCAATTCTGCCGCCCCCCTTCCAGGCGTTCAATGGCTTCAGCTATCTGTTCCTGCGTGAAGCGCATGTGGTGGTTGAGTTTGACTCCTTCAGCAAAATGGCAGCCCTTGCCTTTAACCGTATTCAAAATAATGACGGAGCTCTTGCCCTTTGCCGCCTTTGCCGCCTGGATGGCGGCATAGATCTCTGCAACATCGTGTCCGTCAACTTCCTGAGCATGCCAGCCAAACTGTTCCCACTTAGCCCTGAGATCCCCTAAGGGGTTGATCTCATCAATGTAGCCGTCCAGCTGCTGCTTGTTGTAGTCAACAAAGACCACCAGGTTATCCAGCCCGGCGTTGCCTCCAAAGAGAACGCCTTCCCAGATTTGTCCTTCCTGGCACTCTCCGTCACCTAGGATGATGTAGACATAGTTGTCCCGGCCGTCAAGCCTGTGGCCCAGGGCAACTCCCAAGCCGGTGGAGAATCCCTGTCCTAAGGAACCTGTAGTCATGTCTACACCTGGCGTTAAGTTGCGGTCGGCGTGGCTGGGCAGCTTGGTTCCTCCCTGATTGAGGGTGAACAGCGTTTCCATGGGGAAATAGCCCTTTAGGGCCAGAGTGGCGTAAAGTGCCGGACCGGCATGGCCCTTAGAAAGGACGAGCCAGTCTCGTTCTTCCCACTGGGGATTCTGAGGGTCGATTTTCATCACTTCGCCATAGAGAACTGCAAGGAGTTCTACAATAGACATGGCGCCGCCTAAGTGGCCGAAGCCAAGATGACCCAGTTCCTTCAACGTAGTAATGCGGATTTCCCGGGCAAAGGCCTCCAGCCTTTCCCTATCAGCAACCTGCAGTTGGTTCAAATCCTTACACCTCACTTTGCACCTTTGGCAGGGTGGAGGCTCCAAGGGGGAAGACAGCATAGGAAAAGTCAGCGCCCAAACGATGATATGCCTCTTCCAGAGCCTGCTCCAGACTGTCCACGACAGTGATCCCTGCCATCTTTTCTTCTGCCATAACCTTAGACACCAAGATAATCGTTGTTTCCTGGGCTACCTTGGCTATGGCTGCGGCCTTGTGGCCGCCTAACACAAACTCCCGCTTCAAGTCGGCGAGGAGTTCAGCCGGCTTTCTGCCGGAAGTCATCCATTGCTCAAAGGTCTTGTTGCCGTATCCTTCCGTACACTCGGCTGCAAGCACAATCACGCCGCCCCGGCGCACTGCGTTAGCGCAGTTGTCCAGCGCCTTTTGGGCCTGATAAAGATCGATGTCCTTAGGGGTGCCCCCCGCGCTGACTATGGCCAGATCCACCCTCTGGGGAATTTGCACCAGGCCTTCCTTAATCAGGTTCTCACACAGCGCACGGTGGGCCAGGACCAGATCGCCTGCGCAGGCATGAACAATGCGCTGCTCTGAATCGACGATGACGTTCAGTATATAATGGGCGCCAAGCATATCTACTGCCTCTTCCAAGTCTTCCCGCACCGGATTGTCTAAGAGCTGCGCCGCAGCTGCTCCGTTTTCGATCATATGGGAATGGTTGGCCTTTACCGCAGCCTCAGAGGCAGTACCGGGCAGGATCGCCTTGGCGCCGCCGGAAAAGCCGGCAAAATAATGGAACTCAACATTGCCCACGCAAATGCGAAAATCAGCCTCGACTACAGGCCGGAAGATCTCTACCGGTGTTCCCCGGCTGGTGGTGCCTAAGGATACAACATCATCACAGTCATGGTTAATAACCCGGACTCGCCTGTAGACTTCTTCCCCCACAGACTTCTTCAGCTCAGCCTCATTCATCTTGCGGTGCAGCCCCAAGGCAATAACCACTGTGATCTGCTCATCAGGCACGCCGGCCCGGTTCAGCTCCTCCAGCAGGGGAGGCAAAAGGACCGCATTCGGGCAGGGCCGGGTGTGATCGCTGGTGATGATCACAACCTGGTCGTCCTGCTTGACCAGTTCACTGAGGCGCGGCGCGCCTACTGGATGGCGCAGGGCCTCATAGACCATAGACTCGCCTGAACTGCCCGCCTCCTCCTTTGCGGGTAAATAGACGCCTGTAAAGGTCCCCCGGGTCACAGTGCAGCTCAGGCTGCCCGACCCGTAAGGCAGGTTAAGTTCCCTTTCCATGCTAATGCCTCCCGTATGCCTTTCTTAACGCTTTGATCAGGGGCAGTTCCGTACCTGACAGAAATCTGACCATGGCCCCTCCGGCGGTACAAATGTAATCAAACTTCTCTTCCGGGTTTGCCACGAACCTGTAAGCGGCGCTCACACTGTCGCCTCCGCCGACAACGGTGAAGCCGGGGGCTTCCGCCATGGCATTCCAAACGGCATCCGTTCCGGCAGAGAAGAGGGGATTCTCATAGGAGCCCATAGGGCCGTTGACAAAGATGGTGCCTGCTTTGGCGATCTCAGCCTTGAAACGCTCAATGGTTCGGCTGCCTATGTCCACAAACAGCTTATCCTGGGGCAGAGCGGAAATGGATGCCTCAGCCCGCTTGCCCTGATCTTCATAGGCAAAGTCCGCCGGAAGGACAAAGCGTTCCGCAAAGTCTGCCAAGTAACCCTCGGCTTCCTTTACAAAGCCCATCAGGCTGCGCTCCCGGAGAAATTTCTCCTGAACCGCGCCAAAGGAAACGCCCTGCGCCATTTGGAAGAGAATGCCCAAAACGCCCCCTGCCAAGATGCCGTCCGCGGTGCCCTCTTCCAGCACCTGACGAATCATGCCAAAGGCGTCGGAAACCTTGAGCCCGCCCAGGACAAATAAGGCCGGACGCTGGGGATCTGCCGCCACTTTATGCAGCGCGCCAAACTCGGCAATCAGCTGCCGGCCCCCTGCCGACGGCAGCAGCTCTTGAAAGGCAACCATAGAAGGCGCATTTCGATGGGCAGCTGCAAAGGCGTCATTCACATAGAAATCTGCCAGGGGCGCGAGGCGCCTGACCAGGTAGGTGTCGAGCATCTCCTCAGGTTTTAGGGGTACAACCGTCTCGAAGGTAGAGACCTCTTCGGTTAAATAGCGCAAGTTCCCAAGGAGGACAATGTCGCCAGGCTCCATTGCCTTGACATGCTCTACAGCGGCCGGGCCTGCGACATCATCGATGTAACGGACGTCGCGGCCTAGGCGCTCTGACAGAAGAAGGGCATGCTCTGCGAGGGGCCCAAGATTCTGGTAGTCCAGGGTATCGCCCTGATGGGCCAGAATTACAATCTTCGCCCCTTTCTCCACCAAGTCCTGAAGGGTGGGAATGCTCTTGTCGATCCGGTTGGTGTTCACAATTTTCTTAGTTGCAGGATCGATGGGCGAGTTAACGTCAAGGCGCAAAATCACCGTCTTATTCGCATAATCAAAATCATCGATGGTATGGATGCGCAGTCCTTCCACAGAAAAACCCCCTATTTCAGGTTAAAGTACTTATTGGTCATGCCCACAGCCTCTAGGCGATCTGTCTGCATTTCCATGACGGCCCGGACTGCGTCCATCGTCTCCGGCGTAACAACCGCTTCTTGGGGAACATGGAAGCCAAAGATGATGTGGCCCTCAAAGATTTCAACTGTCTCTTCGAACACGGCGATTTCATACATGTCGCTGTGGGGCAGGCCCATGTCACGTGCATATCTGAACAGAGATGCATTGCCCAGGAAACCGTCGGCAGTCCGGACTACACGGATGCGGGGATGGCTGTGGAAGAATTGCAGCACTTCTTCCTTGGTAGTATCCTTCTTGGGCTTGATGTTGACTGAGATAAAGTGGCCGTGGGTCACAGGCGTATGGACCAGCACACCGGTTGCTTTAACGTGGGGCATAATCAGCATCAGGTCTGTAGCCTGGTGGCTGGGCACTGTCTCTACCTTCAGGGCATTGGTCAGTCCCCTGTGGTAATCGCCGGGATCTGCCACTCTGCGGACAATTGTCAGCATAACGTTCTCTACTCCGATTTCCCGATCAATGCAGTCCACTGCGCGGATCAACCCTGTTGTATTGCAGGAGGTGAGCTTGAGGAACTGCTTGCCGAGTCCCTTTTCGTAATTGGCATAGCCATGGAAGAAGACATCGGCTACCTCTGTGCTTTCGCCGCCCTGGAAGATCGCTTTCTTCCCGTACTTTGCATAAAGTTCTTTATTCTTGGCGCCGACACCGGCACTGGTTGCGTCCAGGATCACATCGCATTTTTGCACCAGATCCTCCAATGTCCCTGCAATAGGCACACCGTGATCTTCCAGCTGCTTGCGGTTTTCAGGCACTGCCAGATAGAAGTCATAGGGCATGCCCCGCTCAAGAAGCGCCCGCACTGACAGGGTCAAACCAACGTCTGCAACCCCTACCAGTTCCATATCTTCCTGCATGGAGACACCTGTGGCAAGGCGAATTCCGATGACTCCATATCCGACAACACCAACTTTTACCTTTTTCACAAAAAAACCTCCTTTATTGATTTCTCAGCTGCCCCACGCGTTCGCGCCGAGCCTAGGTTCCTTTTGGTTTTTTATTGTTTCTTGCTGTATTCCACTCGCTTTGGTCTTTTCCTCCCCATTTAGGCAAAGATATTCAGATTTGAAAGGTTTATTATTGTGTGTTATTATAGACGTAACTTAGCAAAGGAGTACGCCAATGAACGCTGTAAAAAGAATGAATGAGATCTCACGTTTGGTGGAGGAACAAGGTTCCGTTAATGTCAACGACCTTGCTAAACGCCTAAAAGTAACACCTAAGACAATCCGTTTAGATCTGGACAAAATGGCTGAGATGGACCTGGTAGAACGGGTGCACGGCGGAGCCATCCTGAAAAGGAACGGCATATCTGCCTTCCAGATCCAGGCCAGGCAGCGGACCAACGTGCCCCAGAAGGAGAGCATTGCCAGGCAGGCGCTGACTCACATCGAACCAAAAGATACATTGATTCTGGACGGGGGAAGCACCACCCTGCCCTTGGCAAGGCTGCTTAATCAGCAGTTTGTCACTGTCATGACCAATGATCTGCGAATTGCCCTTGAGGTTGTGGACAGGCTCAATATCGACTTGTTTCTTACCGGCGGCAAGATCAGCAGCCATCGCCGGGAGGGCATTTATACCCTTCTGGGCAGCGATGCCGAAAACATGCTGGGCAGGTACAGGGTGCACAAACTCTTCCTGGCCGCCACAGCAGTTGACTTCGAAAACGGCCTGATGGTTTACTCGGAAGATCTAGCTGAGACCAAGAAGGCAATGATCGCCTCCGCAGATCAAGTAATTTGCCTCGTGGACTACTCCAAATTTCATAAACAGGCCTTTACGCCCTTTGCCAAGTTGGAAGAAATCGATATTCTTATTACGGACAGCCGCATCCCCGAAGAAGATATTCGTGCCTTGGAAGAGCGGGGGGTTAAGGTGGAAGTGGCGAAGTAAGTTGGCTCCTTTGAATTGCGGGTACCGGCGAACAGGTACCCGCTTTTTCGATCCCTGAACGCGGGCTGATTTTGTTGCAAAACTACAATTTTTTTACAAACAAGGAAGGATTACAAAGATCATGTTAGAATAATGACAAGGAAAACGTAAGGCGTTTATTTTTTTGGAGATACTTGTCAGACATCCCGATGACCTATGTCCGGTACCGGCATTCTGATCGCAATGAGGTGAAGCAATTGGCCAAGGCAAAGTACAAGTTAAACCACGAACCCCTCTATCTGCAGGTGAAAGATAAACTCGCTCAAGAGATTGAAGCGAAGCGTTATAAATACGGGGAAAGGCTGCCGTCCGAGCCGGAGCTGGCCGCCATTTTTGGCGTCAGCCGTTCAACACTGCGTGAAGCCATTAGGGCCCTGGCCCAGGAAGGCCTGGTTACTATCAAGCGAGGCCTCGGCACTTTTGTTACAGGCAACACTGTGGATATCAAAAGCAATATCGCTGAACTTCACAGTATAACCAGAACCATCAGGCAGCACGGCTGGACTCCAGGCACCATTAACCCCCTGATGCGGCAGGAAGAACCCGACGAGGAACTGATGGAAAGGCTCCAAATGAAGGAACCGGCGAAGATTCTTCATATTGAACGGGTCCGTACTGCCAACGATCGTCCTGTTTTCTTTACGATCCAAAAAGTGGCCGACCCGAAACTCATCGAAAAGCTGCTGAGCTGGGACATGTACGGTTCTATCAATGAATTCCTGGAACAGGAATGCGGGGTTGCCATTTCCTACACGGTGGCAGAGATTCTGCCCATAGAAAGACCCAGGGAGATCGCGGAGAAAATGGGGCTGTCTGAGGATGTTCCTATCCTGCTGATGGATCAAGTCCAGTACGGAAGGCAGAACGAACCCTTGTTCCGATCCTTTGACTACTACCGCACCGATGTATTCCGTTTTCATCTGATTAGAAAGTAGGCGCATGCAATGAACCTTGTTGGGTACGCCGCCCAGCAGCACAGTGGAATCTTCCGTAAGCGAGGTGATCGGGGAAAGCAAAAGACATTTGATGAAACGGCAGAACAGAGGTTAATTTGAAAAGGAGTGTGAGAAGGAACATGCGTAGAGTTTTGAAAACTGCGTTGCTTGTTACTCTAGTGAGCATGATGGTATTCAGCAGTCTAGCTATGGCAGCTGATATCACCATCAACCTAGTGACCGCGGGAGATCAGAACATGGTCGACTTGTTCAATATGGAACTCGGACCTCTGTTCGCCAAAGAGAATCCAGGATATCGGGTCCGGGTAGTCGGCACCGGCCCTGGTGATCCCGGATCACAGCAAATCGTGGAAAAACTGCTTGCCCAGAAAAGGGCAAATCGGGAAAGCTGGGATATCGACGTCGCGGTAATCCATGAAATCGGAGCCTCCCTGGCTCTGCAGGAGGAACTGCTGTCGCAGTACGCTGAATCCGCTGCTACATTTAAGTATGTGACGAGTTCCACCGCCAAGACCGCACTGGGCGTAGATGTTGAGGGATATGTAATCCCCATGTTCCACTCCCAGACCGTTCTGGCGTATAACCCCAACTACATCGAGGAGCCTCCCAAATCCTTTGAAGAGCTGGTTGAATGGGTCAAGGAGAACCCAGGCAAGTTTGGCTATAACGGAATCAAACAGGGCGCTTCCGGTGTATCCTTTGTTGCCAGCTGGCTCTATTGGAAAACCGGCAATTACGACATATACGCTGTAACAGGACCCTTTGATGAAAAGTATATGGAAAGCTGGGAACAGGCCCTGGCTGAACTGCGGGAGTTTGATTCCTATGTAACCATGACTTCCGGCAACGCAGCAACCCTGGATATGCTGAGCCGCGGCGAGATCTGGATTGGGCCGGTATGGGTCGATATGTTCTACTCATGGGTCGCCGACGGGCGTATGAACCCGGATTTCCGTCTCTGCCTCCCTGCACCGGGCATGTGCGGGCAGCCTATGTACTATGTTATTCCTGCCAAGGCTGCCAATCCTGAAGCTGCCCTCAAGTTTATCGAGTTTGTTACTTCACCGGAGATTCAAGCCAAGTACATTGTAGAGAAATTCAACTGGTATCCTGGCATCGACGCATCCTATGTCCAAGAATACCTGCCTCAAGAAACCTGGAACATGGTGTTTCGCGATGTAGGGCCGGAGGAGCTGGCAAATTACGCAAGGGTCTTCCCCATCAAGGACTACTACCAGGCAATGATGGAAGCATATGAACATGCCATGCGCTAAGTGACGGGCTCTGTTGAAGGTTGCGCGAAGGCTTCTTTTTCTAGCTTTCGCGTAACCTCTACCAAGGGGAAAGGAGTGATCGTAATGCAGCCGCGTGCCGCAGTCAAGAGACCTTCCATTAGAGTCAGCGACGGACAACGTGAAGCTGTGTCAGGACTTGTGCTGGTGCTGCCTGCCCTGCTTGTCCTATGTGTCCTTTATATTTACCCTCTTTGCGCTTCGATCGCCGGGAGCTTTGTTTCCGACGAGGGAATTGGACTGCACAACTTTGCAAAAGCCTTCACTTTATATGGAACGGATATACTCTTTACGATTGGAATAACCATCATTACACTGGTGCTGGTCTTTGTTGTTGCAGTTCTTACAGCCAGCTTCCTCCGGTTTAGGAACTGGCCCTTTTTGAACTTCGTGTACCGGCTGCCCCTGTTTATACCCTACCTTATTGCCGGTCACACCATGAGGGTATTTTTGGCCCCCCATGGCATCCTAAACATCCTCATCAGCAGGGTTACAGGCCTCAGCGATCTGCCCGGGCTTGCCTTCAGCTGGATAGGATTGGTGATCACCTTCGTTTGGAAACAGTTTCCCCTGGCTACGCTTCTGATCCTGGGGGCCTTCCAGTCAGTGGAAGATTCCTACATCGAGGCGTCTTTGAACTTAGGGGGCAACAAGGTCAGGGCAGTCTGGGAAATCCTGCTTCCCATCTGCAGGCCAACAGTCCTGGTTGCCATGGTACTGACTTTCGTTTCAACTATAGGCTGTCTGACCATCCCTTTGCTGATTGGCCCCTCCAAACCCGTAATGCTGCCTATAGATATGGCCTTTAGAATTAACTACATGGGCGACTGGGGTGTAGCCAATGCTCTGGGAGTGATCTCCTACCTGATCGTCATAGCACTCTCCATGTACTATCTCAGTTACACTGTAAAGAAGGAGGACGCATGAGATGCAGAATGTGACCAAATCAAAGTGGTGGCAGACCATGATCCTCAAGACAATTGCCATGGTTTTAATCGGCTTCATAGTTTTCGGGCCGTTAATGGGAACGCTGTTATGGAGTTTTGCTGAGAAGTGGTTTTGGCCCGCTGCTTTTCCCCAGGAGCTTGGCCTAAAATACTGGAAAATAGCCTTTACCGGGCAGTCTCCAGTTCTGGACTCAATGGCCATCAGCATTACTATTGCCCTGATTGTTGTAGTGCTTGCCACCTTGATTTCTGTTCCGGCCGGCTACGCTCTGGCCAGATTCAACCTGCCGTGGAAGAGAATTCTTCTGGTGCTGTTTCTGATGCCGCAGGCCTTTCCGCAATTGCCGGTCTTTATCAATATGACTTCGATCTTCTATCGTTATGATCTGGTCGGAACCGTCCCCGGCGTTATTGCTGTGCACCTGGTGATTTCCCTGGTTTACTCTGTCTGGATCACCACAGCGGCATTCAAGTCGATTCCGGTCACTTTGGAAGAGGCAGCGAGAAACCTTGGAGCATCCCGACTGCGGGTCTTCTTCCGCATCACCCTTCCCCTGGCGACTCCCGGCTTGATTGCCAGTTCCATATTTGTCTTTATCACGTCTTTTGACGAGTTTACGGGCACCTTTTTCATCGGCGCCCCGTTCATTCAGACTCTGCCCACTCTGATGTACACTGCCAGTATGGGTTACAACATGCAGTACGCGTCAGTGATAGCGATCTTACTCACCATACCGGCGCTGTTGTTTATGCTTGTACTGGAGAAGTTTCTCAAAGCAGAATATATTAGCGGCTTGGGGGTATAAAGCATGGCAAACTTGACTATCAGGAACTTGAGCAAGAGCTATGGGGCTGTAAGAGCCTTGGACAATGTCAGCCTGACAGTGAAAGAAGGCAAGCTGGCCGCAGTCCTGGGCCCAAGCGGTTCCGGAAAATCCACACTGGTGCGTGCCATTGCCGGATTTGTACGTTGTGACTCAGGTGAAATCCTCCTCGACAATCGGAACATAACGCATGAGAAACCGGAGCTCAGAAACACTGCCATGGTCTTCCAAAACTATGCATTGTGGCCGCACATGACCATTTACCAGAACATTGCCTACGGTCTCAAGCTTCGCAAGAAATCGCCCGAAGAGATAAGGGAAAAGGTACAGTGGGCTTTGGAGCTTGTGGATCTTCAAGGACTGGAGGACAGATACCCTAAGCAAACATCAGGAGGGCAGCAGCAAAGGGTGGCTCTGGCCCGGGCCTTAGTGGTAGACCCGGAAATACTGCTGCTGGATGAACCTCTATCCAACCTTGATGCAAAGATTAGGTACAGACTGCGCTTTGAGATCAAGAAGCTGCAAAAACGCCTCAATATTACTACCATCTATATTACCCATGACCAGGAAGAGGCCCTCAGCATCGCAGATCAGGTTATTCTCCTCAATAACGGTCAGATTCAGCAGGAGGATGATCCCGAATCTATTTACTCCAGCCCAAACAACCCGTTTGTAGCGGAGTTTCTCGGCGCCAGCAATGTGATCACGGCAGACATCTTAGAAGACGACCAAGGCTTGTATGTCTTATTGGGAGGTGCCAGGCTGCCGGTGCCGAGAGGCAAAAAACCCCATGACAAAGTCAGCATCATTATGCGAGCGGATGAAGTCAGCCAAGATCGCGAGGCGTTAGGCGACAGCAGCTTCTACACTCTCAAAGGCAGAATCAGCGAGCAAATGTATCTAGGTGCCAAAAGGCGCTATGAAGTTGCCACAGGCGAGGGTCACACTCTGTTGGTCGACCTGGAGAAAAGGCTCCCCACTGATGCAGACATCGAACTGTACATCCATCGAGACAAATTATACATTTACTAAACTGGGTACCTGCAAGGTCCCCCCGGGCCTGCGGTTACCAGTTAGGCCAACAGGAGGTACTCAGATGTATTTAGACACAATGACAGCAATAGCAAAGAAGGCGGGAAAGCTCCTTTTGGACATAAGAAAGCAGGGATTTGAGGTTACAAACAAAAGCGGGCTGGATCCGGTTACAGATGCAGACCAGGCTTCTGAGAACCTCGTCATCGCAGAGCTTCAGGCACACTTTCCGGACTACAGCATCATGGCAGAGGAACAAGGCTGGTTTCACGAGGCAGAGTCAGAGTTCACCTGGATTATTGACCCCCTGGACGGCACCGCAAACTACATCCACGGCTTCCCCCACTACTCTGTATCTATCGCGCTGCTTAAGCATAAACAGCCCATAGCCGGAGTAGTTTACAACCCAGCCTTGGATGAACTGTTTACTGCAGAACTGGGCCGGGGGGCCTTCTTGAACAGCCGGCGGATCCAGGTATCAAACGTAGCTAGAGTGCAGCAGGCCCTGTTTGCCACCGGTTTCAGCGGCGACAGCGCCAAGATTTCTGACGAGTCCATGCTTCGCTTTCAGAGGATTACGAAAGAGTCCCATGGCGTGCGGCGCATAGGTTCAGGGGCTTTGGATCTCTGCTATGTAGCCTGCGGGCGTTTAGAAGGTTTTTGGGAAAAGCCCATCAATCCCTGGGATATTGCCGCCGGCGTTCTCATTCTCCAGGAAGCCGGCGGCCAGGTTTCAGGCGTCTCCGGCCAGGAACTTGATTTGTTTGCCGGAGAAGTGGTGGGAACAAACGGCAAACTCCACAATGAGCTGATTGAGCGTCTGCAAGTTTAGCCCAGGGCTCAAAGCCAGCTCCGAACAGGCAATCTGAAGAAACAGGGACGTTGCGGTAAGGTCCCAGCATGTAAAGTACAAGCTCCCCGAAAAAGAAACCGGGGAGCTTTTTCGTACCGCCTAAGCAGATGTAAACTTATGTTCCTTTTACTGCTTGTACATCCTTAAGGTCTATTGCAGGCTAAAATGGCTGTATTCAAACATATTTCGGCTTAATGGGAAATAAGCTAGTCTAGCGGAAAGTTTACTAAAAAAACTACAAGTTGTTCACCCTTTGACATTTAGTCCTTCTTCATGCTATAATCTTAACGTCTAAGAACACAAACGAACCAACACGAACATTTAGTTTACTTCAAGAAAGCAAGGATGGTCGAAAGGGGGCGACAATCAGGGGAAGCCTGCGGTAACAGGTATATAAAACGTTACATGAACAATTGTCAAAACCTAAAAGGGAGTGAATATCTTGTTGAGTAAGAAAAGAACGCTGTTAGTTGTGCTGGTAGTGACATTGCTGGTCGGCGCCTTAGCCGGAACCACATTTGCCCAAGATTACCGAATCTCTGTAGTTCTCAAAGCTCTCAACAGTGACTACTGGAAAACTGTTGAGGCAGGCGCTAACGCCGCTGCTGAAGAATTTGGCGTAGAAATCTCGGTTGTGGGACCATCTGCAGAAACTCAGGTGCAAGAGCAGTTTGACATGCTCCAAGACCAGCTCACCAGGGAAATTGATGCGCTGGTAGTGGCTCCCCTTCGCCCAACTGCAACGGTAGCAGTTTTTGAGCAGGCAAAGGCCCTCGGAATTCCTGTCCTTCTCATCGACACCGACGCAGACTGGGACGACAAGGCTACCTTTATCGGTACCGGCAACTATGACGCAGGCGCCATGGCCGGCAAATACTTTATGGAAAAAATGCCTGAAGGCGGAGATGTGGTCATTATCAGAGGCGCCATGGGCGACCTGACCCACGACGAGCGGGTCAACGGCTTCGTAGATGCAGTCAAGGGCAGCAACATTAACGTAGTTAGAATTCAGGCTGCCGACAGTGAACGGGGCAAAGGCATGGACGTTATGCAGAACATGCTGATGGCTCTGCCCAACATCAAGGGTGTCTACTGCTCCAACGACGAGATGGCACTCGGCGCCCTCCGTGCAGTTGAGATGGCAGGCGCTGAAGGCATCATAATCATGGGCTTTGACGGCTCCCCCGACGCCCTGAAGTCTGTACGGGACGGCGGCCTCACCGGCACAGTAAAGCAAGACTCCTACGGCATCGGCTACTATGGCATTGAGTACGCAGTTAAGCTCCTCAACGGCGAACAGATTGACAAGCGCATCCCCGTACCTACTCTCATCGTAGACATCGACAATGTCCAAGAAAACATTGCCGAAATGGAGAAGATTGTAGGGCGCACACTATAAGCTTTAATCAGCCTCCCCAACCCGCACGAGGGGTTGGGGAGCTTTCAAAATTAGGAGGTGATCGACAGTGAGCACTCCCTTCCTGCAGTTAAGAAACATATCTAAGGCTTTTCCCGGTGTGCAAGCCCTGGATAATGTGTCAATTGATATAAACAAAGGGGAAATCCATGCCTTGCTCGGTGAGAACGGGGCTGGAAAATCCACTTTGATCAAACTGCTAACCGGTGTTCATCACTGGGACAGCGGCACAGTCACCTATGACGGAAAAGAGCTCACCAGCATTACGCCAAGCCAGGCAATTCGCGAGTACGGCATTGTTCCTATCTACCAGGAACTGAACCTCATCCCTGAACTGGATGTGGCGGAAAATATCTTCCTGGGACGGGAAGTCCTCGCCAACGAACGCTTCAGGATCATTGACCGCAAAGAGATCGTAAGAAGAACCACCGAAATTTTGGAGACATTGGGCCAGAACATCAGTCCGACAGCCCTGGTGGGCACACTGGGAGTCGGCAAACAGCAAATGGTGGAAGTAGCCAAGGCTCTGTCCATTGAAGCCAGGCTGCTCATTTTAGATGAACCGACTGCCTCCTTGGGTGAAGATGAAACTGAAGACCTGTTCAGAGTGATGCGGCAGTTGAAGGACCAGGGTGTTACCATCATTTTTATCTCTCATAAGTTAGACGAAGTCCTGGAGATTTCCGACCGATTCACGGTACTGCGAGATGGGAAAAAGATCGTCACCACAGAAGCTGAAGGTGCTTCTAAAGAGGACATTATTTCATACATGGTTGGACGCAAGCTGGGTGACCAGTATCCCAAGATGGCTACCACCCAAGGCGATGTCGCTTTGGAGGTTCGCGGGCTTTCGACAGCGAGTCTGCTTTCAGATATCTCTTTTTCAGCCTACCGGGGCCAGGTGCTGGGGGTGGCAGGCCTTGTGGGAGCAGGCCGTACAGAGCTCGCCAGGGCTATTATTGGTGCAGATCCCCGGAGCTCCGGCCGTATTTTTGTAAACGGGGCTGAAGTGCAGATCAACTCTCCCAAAGATGCCCTTAAACATGGAATCGCCCTGCTGACAGAAGACCGGAAAGGCCAGGGACTGTTTTTGGGCAACACAGTTTTGTTCAATGCCACAGTAGCTAACCTGAAGCGCTATGTGCGGAGGATCTTAATTGACGTCAACCGGCAAAAGGATGCGGCGGCTGAAGTTGTTCGGCAGCTTGGCATTAAAACACCCGGCCTGAACACGATGACTTTACAGCTCAGCGGAGGCAATCAGCAGAAGGTCGTAATCGGCAAATGGCTGAACACAGATGCGGATATCTTTATCTTTGATGAACCGACCAGGGGTATTGACGTCGGTGCTAAAGTTGAAGTTTACAACATCATCAACCAGCTGATTGCAGACGGGGCGGCGGTAATCATGATTTCTTCCGAACTCCCCGAGATCCTGGGAATGAGCGACCGTATCATTGTTCTCTCTGAAGGACGCTTAACAGCTGAGTTCAGCCGGGAAGAAGCTACGCAAGAAAAGATAATGGCAGCAGCCACAGGAGGTATAAACCATGCAAGCTAAGTCAGGTCTGCAAAAAAGCCTACAGCGGATGAATTGGGGCGACGTACTGCTCAACAGGGTAGGTGCGCTGCTTGGTCTTATCATCATCATGATTGGACTTTCCTTTGCCAGCCCCCACTTCTTGTCTTTCCGCAATCTCATGAACGTGGCCCAGCAGTCTGCGATCAACTCTATAGTGGCCTCAGGTATGCTTTTGGCCATTGTTACAGCCGGTATCGACCTGTCGGTTGGATCCATCCTGGCTCTTTCAATTTCAATCACAGGCATACTGATTGTCAATATGGGCTGGAATTCAGTGATCGGCGTGATCATCGGCCTGGCAGTGGCGGCCGGGGCAGGAATGATTAACGGGCTGGTCTTAACCAAGCTCCGCCTGCCGCACCCCTTTATCTCCACTCTGGGCATGATGAACGTGGCCAGGGGCCTGGCCCTGATTATTACCAACGCCTCGCCAATCTCCGGCTTCCCTAAATGGATTCAGTTCGTAGGTGCAGGCTATGTAGGGCGCATTCCCTTCAGTTTTATCCTGGTTTTGATCACCGTTGTTTTCTTCCACTTCTTCTTGACGAGAACAACCTTAGGACGGCATATCTATGCTGTGGGCGGGAACATCGAAGCCGCCCGCCTCTCCGGTATTGACACCGACAGAGTCAGGGTTTGGGTTTACACCATCAGCGGCCTGATGGCCGGTATCGCCGGCCTAACCTTGATGGGGCGCGTTAACGCAGCCTATCCTTTGGCAGGCCTGTCCTATGAAATGGACGCCATTGCCGCAGTGATCATCGGCGGCGGCAGCTTTATGGGCGGTGTTGGCAACATTTGGGGAACCCTGATCGGTGCGATCATGATTGCTGTGATCCGCAACGGGCTGAACCTCCTGGGTGTATCTCCAGACGCCCAGACAATAGTCATCGGCCTGGTCATTATCGGCGCAGTCTATGTCGACGTACTGCGCAGGCGCAGACGGACCGCATAAGTGCAAAAACGAGTGGCAGCTCAGCGATGAACTGCCACTCTTTCTTTCTATTCTTCCACCCTGATCCACCGCTTTTCACGATGGCTCCGCAAAATTGCCTCTGTGACTAAGAGTTCCCGATGTCCTTCCCGGAAATCCGGCAACTCTACTTCCGGCTTCTTCCCCTGATTCTTCAAGTGCAAGGCAGAGTAAAAATCGGTAAAGAGGTTAAAAACCGCGTCGTGGTAGCCCATGGGATGCCCGGTGGGCAGCAGGGCATAGCGCCTGCTTTCCGCCTGCTGCAGCTGGGGACTTTCCATCAGCACTTCATTGGGCCTGTCCCGGCGGCCCAGCCACAGCTCCGTCGGCCGCTCGTGGTTCCAGCGCAAAGATGATTGGGAACCGTAGACCTGCACATCAATGGCGCACTTTTTCCCCGCCGCCAGCTGACTGACTGTGAACACCCCGGATGCTCCATTGGCGAAATGCACAAGCACCGAACCGTAATCCTCCACTTGGACAGGATACTCAGTATAAGTTCCGTCTCCGGCCGGTTTCTTGCGCACCGGCAAGGTAGTCTTAAGATCAGACATAACCTCGGTGATTCGGGAGCCCACTATAAACTGGGCTAAGTGGAACCAATGGCTGCCGATATCGCCAATCACGTTGGACTCGCCGGTAAATGACTTTTCCAGGCGCCAGTCGTAATCCGTATCAAACAGCAGCCAGTCCTGCAGATAGGAACCCATTACGGTGTAGATGCTGCCCAGCTCCCCTTGTCTGATGCGAACTGCGGCTTCCTGCACCGCCGGATAGTAGCGATAGCAAAAGTTGATCGCGGTCAGCACGTCCTTTTCCTCGGCCAGTTCCGCAAGGGCTCCTGTCTCCTCCGCACTGCGCCCCAGGGGTTTTTCCGACAGGATATGCTTGCCTGCACTGATAAAGGCATGATTGACTTCATAGTGCAGATGGTTGGGCGTGCAGTTGTGCACCACATCAATGGAGGGGTCGTCCAGCAAAGTTCGGTAATCTGCAGTCACCTTCGGGATATTATACATAGCGGCGAGCTCTTCCAGCGGCCCCAGTCTCCGCCCCGCAAGGGCGACAACATTCACGCCGGGTATCCGCAGCAAGGTTCGCAGGTGCACCTTGCCTATATAGCCTAAACCGACAATTGCT
>JAAYSR010000065.1 GCA_012518325.1 Bacillota bacterium | reverse complement strand
TAAATAATTAATGTCTGTTGGCAGGATAACCAGGAAATACCATAGAATTTCACACTAATCAATTTGAAGCCGAGGGGGGTTCGTTTATGTCACTTGCGAGGAAACTGAACTCAGTCAGATTTAAGCTTATTGTCGTGCCCTTACTGCTTTTGTCCCTTGCCATTGCTGCCCTTGCCGTTGCCACTTTCGGCCTGGTAAGGAGAAATATGATCCTTGGCATGCAGCAGCTTGGTTTTGAACTGGTTGAACAGGCGGTGCTTCGCATCGCAGACAACAATGAGGCTTTGGCGGCAGTTGAAGACCTGTTGGAAGAGAAGCTGCTGACCGCAGCCAGGATCGCAGTTTCCAACCCTGAGGCTATGACCAGTGAGAACTTGACCAAGATGGCGGGGGATGTGGACGTTGATGCCATCCATTGGTACAATGCGGACCTGGAGATAGTTGCCTCCGCTTTCGACCTTTACTTAGGCTGGGTGGCGACTCCTGACCATCCTGTCAGCCGCTTTGCGTCATCCAATCAAAGCTATTTAGTGGAAGAGATACGCAAGGACACCGAATCGGATAATTACTACAAGTACGCTTATATGCGGGGCCCCCAAGGTGAACTTGTGCAGGTGGGCGTTCTCGCCAACACTGTACAAGCCCTCACCGACAGGTACAGCAACCAGCTCTTAGTTGAAGAGTTGGCCTCCAATGAAGGCGTTGTATTTGCAGCGCTGATGGATCGGGAACGCAGAGTTTTCGCCCACAGCAACCATGATCGAATTGGCGCAGTCCTTACAGATGAGGGGTCCTATGCAGCGGCGGTACGGGGCGAGAATTACGCTTCGGAGTATTACTATGCCGCAGGGGATGTTACCGTCTATGATGTGATAGTCCCGGTCTTTCTCGGCGGCGAACACGTTGGTGCTCTCAACATCGGGCTTTCCATGGCCGATGTGCAAGGTTCGGTACGTCAAATCTTAATGAGAATCGTAGGCATTGGTGCAGTTTCCTTTGTAATCTTGGGTGCAGTGCTGCTCTCCATCTCGCTGGGGATTGTCAAAAGCCTGGATGCGGCAAAGTCACATCTTTCCCTCTTGGCTGACGGCGACTTTTCCCAGGAGATTCCTGCCAAGTTCCTGCAGAGGCGGGATGAGTTCGGCGAGGTGGCCCAGGCGGTGGAGCACACCCAAACGTCGATGAAAAACGTGCTGAACGAGCTGACCAAGGCCTCCCTGCAAATAGCCGGCACCAGCCAGCAGCTCTCCGCTTCCACCGAGGAGACCAGCGCTTCTATTGAAGAAGTTGCCAGCACCAGCAATCAGTTTGCCGCGACTGTAGAGCAGATGAATACTAACTCCCAGGTTATGGTTAAGTCGGCGAATCAAATCCTTGACTCCACCCAGAGCGGCAGCCAGGGCGTTGCTGACGCCATTGCCAGCACCGAAGAACTGAAGGAAGCAATGCGTGAGATAGCGTCCACGGTGGAGGGCCTAGGCCGGCAGTCCCGGGAAATTGGGGAAATTGTGGAAGTGATCACCGGCATTGCGGACCAAACCAATCTCCTGGCCCTCAACGCCGCGATTGAAGCCGCCAGGGCAGGCGAACACGGCAGAGGCTTTGCTGTAGTAGCGGATGAGGTGCGCAATCTGGCGGAGCAGTCAGCCAACTCCACCACCCGGATTATCAGTCTAATCCAGAGCATTCAGGCTGAAACCGAGCGGACAATTGCAGGCATTGAGCAAGGGGTTGAGAGGGCAGAAGCCAATGCCCGGATCGTGGGTCAAACCGGCAATCTGATGCAAGAGATCATTGACTCCGTAACCGGCATTATTACTCAGATTGAGGAGATCTCCAGAGGGATTTTGGAGATTAACTCGGGCAGCCACGAGATGGCGGCCACAACAGAAGAACAGTCGGCGTCCATTGACAGCATCGCGGCTTCCGCACAAGAGTTGAGCAATATGGCGGAGCATTTGCAAAACCTGGTTGCACAGTTTAAACTAAGTTAACCTTTTACCACAAAGGAATTCCATTTTCGTTAAAGAACCTAGCGAGTAGTACCGATATCTTTACTAACCCAGCAAGCAATGACTGGATTTCGGCAGCGCTAGGTTCTTTTTGGCAGAAATAACGCCACAAGGGGGTGCAGTATGTCAGTACGTTATTGGAATAAGGAATGGCTGTTAGACACCGTTTTCACCCAAATGCGGGCCATGGTCCGCCTCTGTGATTTGGAAACCAACCGCATTCTGCTGATCAACGATTTTGCCCGCCGGGAATTTGGCTTGGCGGAAGGCCAGCTGTGCTGTGCAGATCCCCACAGCGAAAGGTGCGGCTGCCTGAGCAATGAGGTTTTGAGAAACAACCCTGAGCAGACCCTTCACTTCCAATGGTATGACCCCCGTGGGGACCGCTGGCTGGAAAGACATGTTCAGGCGGTAACGTTAGGTGATGCACTGGTGCGCCTGGAAATGACATTTGATTTAACTGACAAGCACTCCCGGGGCAGCATGCCGGATAAAGAAGACTATTACAGACGGATCGTGGAGTCCATCGGCGATGCCGTCATTGTTACCGACAGGTCGGGAAGAATCACCATGATGAACCCGCAGGCGGAGATGCTGACGGGCTGGCATGATGCGAGCGGCGTGGGCAAGGAACTCTCGCAGGTCTTTCAGATTGTCAGCGCCCACACTCGTGAGCCTATGCTCAATCCTGTGGGCAAAGTACTGGCCAGCGGGGAAATCGTTGGTCTGGCCAACCACACCGTGCTGATCTCCAAGGACGGTGTGGAGTACCACATCGCTGACAGCGCCGCCCCGGTGAAGGATTCAGAAGGGAATATCCATGGTGTAATCCTGGTCTTCCGCGATGTTTCCGAAGAGTACAAGCAGCGGGAAAAGCTGCGCCGCAGCGAAGAGCGTTTCCGCACCTTGATGGAAACATCCATCAACGCGATTGCACTCCATGAAATTATCACAGACAGCGAAAATCAGCCTGTTGACTATCGTTTCCTGGAAGTGAACAAAGCCTTTGAGGAGCTGACAGGTTTCACTGCCGCCGAGTTAATCGGGAAGACGGTGCTGGAAGTGATGCCTAAAACGGAGAAATTTTGGATTGAAACCTACGGCAAGGTAGCCCTGACAGGTGAACCGATGAGGATTGAAAATTTCAGCCAACAGATCGGGAAATACTTTACGGTGCGGGCGTACAGCCCTATACCAGGCCAGTTCGTAACCGTTTTTGATGATATTACTGAACGGAAACAGATGGAACTCAAACTCAGGGAACAGGTCTACAAAGACTCCCTCACCGGGCTGCACAACCGCCATTACCTGGAGAGTCAGCTGCCCGGTTTGGACAACGAGCAGCAGCTGCCCCTCAGCGTAATCATTGGCGATGTGAACGGACTGAAGATCATCAATGATTCAATGGGGCACCACAAAGGCGATGAAGTGTTAAAGGGCGCAGCCAGGGTGTTCCACACCGTGGCCCGTCCTGGTGATGTAGTTGTGCGCTGGGGAGGGGATGAGTTTCTGCTCCTTCTGCCTAGAACCGATGCTGAACAGGCCCAAAAGATCTGTCTAGAAATTGACCGTCTCAGCCAGGAGATGGATCAAACCGGCTTGGAACCCAGCATTGCCATGGGTTTGGCAACTAAGACACAGGCGGCAGAGGACATTGCGGACGTGTTCCGCAGTGCAGAAACTAATATGTATCAGCATAAAATAAGCAGTGCCAGGAGCCGCAGAAGTGCTCTGGTGCTTTCCTTGCGGCAGGCTTTGGCTGAGAAGAGCCATGAAACGGAGGAGCATGCCCGCAATCTCCAGACACACGCCGTCAACCTGGCCCAGAGGATCGGGCTGCCGGACAGCGAAGTGGTTACCAGCTCCTTAGTTGCTGTTCTGCACGACATTGGCAAGGTTGGGATCTCTGAGCGCATCCTGGACAAGCCTGGCCCTTTAACTGAGGAAGAATGGCAGGTGATGAGGCAGCATTGTGAAATTGGCCACCGTATTGTAGCTTCCTCGCCGGACCTTTTGGATGTGGCGGAAGGTGTGCTCTACCACCATGAAAGGTGGGACGGGAAGGGATATCCCCACGGCCTGAAGGGGGAAGAGATCCCCATTAGCGCCAGAATTGTTGCTTTAGCGGATGCCTTTGACGCCATGACCTCGGACCGTGCCTACCGCAAGGCGTTATGTCGAAACGCAGCCATGGAGGAGATCGCATCTGGGGCAGGCTCCCAGTTTGATCCCTACTTAACCCGGGAGTTTCTAGCCATGCTGAAGGAGCAGCTGAACGGAGCGTTAACCAAGCAGTAGACGAAGTCAACTGTTCATTTAGGAGCCCTAAGGGGCTCTTTTTTGTGCTTCGGCTGCGAATAGCATCACATGCAGGCAGGTGTTTAGCTAAATGTGTCAAATGTAATCCGAAATATAACTTTGTAAAAGGTTAATACAGGCAAAACGAGGGAGCCCCTGCCTGTTTGGAGGGATATCTATGAAGCAGCAAGATGCGCTGATGGAACGTATCCTGGCCTATGCGAAAAGGGATGATCGCATAAGGATAGTCACTTTGGAGGGGTCCCGGGCCAACAGGAACGTGCCTGAAGACGAGCTGCAGGACTATGACATCACCTACTTTGTCACCGAACTGGACCCCTTTGTGCAAAATGAGAACTGGCTGCAAAGCTTCGGCGAAATCATTATAATGCAAAAACCTGAGGATATGGAGCTCTTTCCCCCGGCGGAAAAGGGTTTTTCCTTTCTTATGATCTTTGCTGATTACACCAAGCTTGATCTTACGGTGCGCAGAGTGGAGGAACTGGATGACTATTTTGCCCATGACAAACTGGTAGAAGTGCTGCTGGATAAGGATGCAAGAATCAAAGGCGAGATCATTCCTTCGGATGAGGACTTCCATATAGCAAGGCCCACAGCCCGCTCCTTTGACGATTGCTGCAACGAGTTCTGGTTTGTCTGTACCTATGTCGTAAAGGGCCTGTGCCGCAGGGAGATCCTCTTTGCCCTGGACCATATAAACTTTATTCTCCGGCCTGAACTCCTGCGCATGATCGCCTGGAGGGTCGGGCTGGAAAAGGGGTTTAACTTCAGCCTTGGCAAGAACTTTAAATACCTGGATAAGCACATTTCCCCCCAGCTTTGGGAAAGGCTTGTTTCAACCTATGCCCTGGCGGGATATAACGAGGCCTGGCGGGCACTTTGGACGATTCAGCAGCTGTTTAGAGAGGTTTCAAAAGAGGTCGCAGCTCTTCTTGGTTGCGCCTATCCGGACTATGACCGGAATATTACACTTTATACTGAAGCGATGTATCGTGAGTATTGGCTGGAGGGGTGAGGTATTGAGTCTCAAGTTTCGGGCAGATGTTGTTGTGGCAGGCGGAGGCCCCGCCGGTATTTGTGCGGCCATAGCCGCAGGGAGATTAGGCTGTAACACTCTTTTAATTGAGAGATACGGCTTTCTTGGAGGTATGTCCACCATTGCAGGGGTTTATCCCTGGATGACTTTTCATACCGAACAGGGCAGGCAGGTGATTTACGGCATCGCCCAGGAGATCGTAGATCGCTTGGTGGAATCGGGAGGTTCTCCCGGCCATCTGCGTGACACCATCGGCTTTGTGCATACCGTAACCCCCTTTGATGGTGAGATTTTCAAGCTGCTTGTCCTGGATATGCTGCGGGAAGCTGGGGTAAAGGTTCTGCTGCACAGCTTTGTGGATGAAGTTGCTGCCGTGGGAAACAGGATCAAATCAGTGCGGGCGGCGACTAAGGGAGGAAAGGTCGACATCGCGGCGGACATGTTTGTGGATGCCACCGGCGACGCTGATCTGGCCTTTCTGGCTGGAGCCCCTGTGTTCAAGGGGAGGGACTCGGATCAGCAGATGCAGCCTATGACCATGAAGTTTCGCATGCGGGGGGTCGACACCCCGGCAATCAAAGAGCGGATCCTGGCCGAGCCCGAGAACTTTTATCCAAAGACACCAATTGACGAACTGCACGAACTTCCCCTAACCGGTATTCAGGGTTTCTATCGGGAGTGGCAGCAGTCTGGGCTGCCCATCAAGCGAGATCAGGTGCTGCTTTTCGTCGGGCCGGAGCATGATGAAGTGCTGGTCAACTGCACACGGGTGCAGGGCCTGGACGGCACAGATGTAGAGGATTTAACCAGAGCCGAGGAGGAAGGCAGAAGGCAGGTTATGATGATGGCCCGCTTTCTGAAAGAGTGTATTCCCGGATTTGAGCAAGCAGTAATTTCTTCTGTGGCGCCGCAGATCGGTATTCGCGAGACCAGGCGCATTGATGGGCTGTACAGTCTTGGAGCGGAGGATGTGATTGAAGGCCGCAAGTTTGCAGATGTGATTGCAAAAAGCGGGTATCCCATCGACATTCATGATCCTTCAGGTGCGGGAGTTACAGCTGCCTGGATCAAAGGGGACGGCGCTTACGACATCCCCTACCGCTGCCTGGTGCCGAGGGGAGTTGACAATCTGCTGGCTGCCGGACGCTGCATTTCTACATCCCATGAGGCCCTGGCCACAACAAGGCTCACCCCCAGCTGCATGGCCACAGGCCAGGCTGCAGGAACGGCTGCTGCACTGGCTTTTCAGGCTCAGGTTCGCCCTGCTGAAGTGGACATCAATGAACTGCAGCAGGCGCTGCGCAGGCAAAACGCCTATATTTAGGCTGTGTTTGCGGCTCAGCTGACCACTCTGTCCTTGCCGCTGGTTTTGGCTTGCAGGAGCAGGTGGTCCACTCTCCGCAGCAGGGACTGTTTAGTGTCATGTTCCTCGAAGGCTGCCACCCCAAAGCTGCAGGTGATTCTTTCTGCAATCTCAGGGAAGTCTTGGCTAATGCACTCTTTGATGCGGCCGGCTACTTCTTCCGCATCTTGAATACCTGTCTTGGGCAGCAGGATCACAAATTCATCCCCGCCCCACCTGGCGAAAATGTCTGTGTTGCGAATGGAACCGCTGACTGAGGCAGCGACATTTTTCAGTACGTTGTCACCGACAATATGGCCGTAGTTGTCATTGATGCCCTTAAAGTTATCGATGTCAAAGAGAATGATGGAAAGGGGACTGCCGGACCGTTCGGAATAGTCCATCCACTCATCCAGGGCATCATCAAACTTCTTGCGGTTGTAGATGCCGGTCAGGGGATCCTTGGAAGAGAGTTCAAGGAGTTCCCGGTTGGCGATAAAGGTCTTCCTCTTAGTAGTCTCCACCCAGCAGTAGTTGATGTTCGTATAGATCAGCAAAATGGCTTGGTAGGCCACGATTCTGTAAAACTCGGCTGTCTGCAGCCCCTCAAGCTTGTGGGCGGCGGATGCAAAAAAGGCAATGCTGAAACAAACAGTAATAATCTGGGAGAAAACCACCTTGTTCGGAAGCAGGTAAATTGCCAAAGTTATGACCATTAGGGCTAATATGCTGAAGTAGTTGAGGGAGTCGTACTCCGCCAGGGTGAGCAGGTAGGTGACTGCCATCATGGTCTGATAGAAGGTGATGACATAAATCAGCTGCCTGTACTTCACAGTCTTGCCCGCGATGAAATAGACTGCCACGGAAACAGCAATAAACATCAGTCTGACAAATGCAGTCTTTGCAAAGAGGGGCGTGCCGCCCTCGGTAAAGAAGCTGTTAATCAGGAAGAACCCAAGTATCGCACCGAAGACAAGGGCAATATGCGCGGTTATATTCCTCGACCCGGCTAAGCTGTCGGCCAAGAATTCGTCCTCTATGGACTTGTCCATAAACTCGCCAAGCAGGGATATTTTATAGTTCTTTTGCTTGTTCATCGTTCTGACCTCGAAGTCCTTATTTGCCATCTGTTGGCACAATATGGATTATATTTAAGATTGTAACATGTAAAAAGCAAAAAAAGAAGGGCAAGAACTTCTTAAGGGGTGGTCATATGTTCAACTGGGACAGCAGGAGCCATATCGAAGAGATGGCGGACTTTAGAGTGGAAAGGCCGGAGTTCATTATCAACTGGATCGGGCAGGCGGGTTTTGTGTTCCAAACCGCCGGTGGTGCCGTGATCTGCATCGATCCCTACTACTCCAACTCCATTGAACGCTATGAAGGGCGTCCTGCCCGGCGCATGTGGTATAACAAGTTCAAAATAGCGAACTTCCGGCCAGGCTTGGTGCTCTGCAGCCATGACCACTTAGATCACACCGATCCAGAGACTCTGCCCCTAATCTATACTTATTCCGATGCGGTTTTTGCGGGTCCGCCTTCCAGCATATCGCACATGAGGCGGATGCGGTTCTGCAATGAGCGGCTGCTGGAACTGAAAATCGGTGAGAAGTACCGGTTCAGGGACGTTGTATACACACCTGTTTTCGCCGCCCACACTGAGGACAGCATGGGCTTCATATTCGAAATTGAAGGAGTCAAAGTCTATTTCACAGGCGACACCTCCCTCAGTGCACCCCTTTTTGAGCATGAAGGAGTTGATGTGCTGCTTGCCTGCATCAACGCCAAGTACGGCAATTTGACCATTGAAGAAGCAGCAGTCCTCTACCGCCGGCTGGGGGCCAAGCTGTTGATCCCCATGCATTACGGCCTGATTCCCAATAACACTGTGGATGTCAGCCTCTTTGTGCAGCATTACGAGGAGGAGGAAATCCGGTGCCTGGTTATGGACGTAGAACAGCACTACTATTTCAAAAAAGCCGGTGAAGTGATCGAGGTCCGGAAGGAAAAGTAAATATCCGCGCAGCCTCTGCCGCCTTGAGCAAAGCCATTTTCAGCGCTCTTTGTAAATAATCCAGAAAAAATTTAAATTCCAAGCAGGAGATTTAGTAAACGCGTCTAATTAGGACATCAGAACTTTTAAAACGTTTCAAATCAACTTTGTGGGCAGTTGGAGGTAGGGGTGTGAAGGCCAGAGACAGTTCTCGCAAAGGGAATCCAAGAAAAAAAGTAACCATCGAAGATGTGGCAGAACACCTCGGTGTATCTAAAGCCACAGTTTCCTTGGCACTAAACGACAGCCCCCTGGTTGCGGAAAAGACAAAGGCAAGGGTCAAGGAGGCAGCCCGCAAGCTTAACTATCGGGCAAACTTCTTTGCCAGCCGCCTGTCACAGGGCACTTCAGCAACCATCGGCCTTTTTGTGCTTGGGGGCGAGGCGGAATCCATCTGGACACTGCCTTCCAGCTGGATGTTCTATCATCCAATCATGCAGGGTGTGGTCCACGAGCTCTCGGCAGAAGGCTACCGTCTGATGTTCGAAGTGGTCCGCACAGAAGAGGCTATGGAAGGCAAAGTGCTGTCAAAGGCAGTTCAGGAAGGTTTCCTGGACGGAATCATCCTCCTTGTCCAGGAGGATATCTCCTACGATTTTGTGGAGATCGCTACAGAAATGGAATTTCCTCTGGTCGTCTTAAACGCGCGCATACCCGCCGATGTAAGCTCTGTCAAGATCGACAATGAGGCCGGGGCGAAAAAGGTGATAGCCCACCTGATGGAGCTGGGGCATGAGCGTATAGCCTATATCGGCGGCCCTGTAAAGGACCTTAACGCCCTGGAAAGGTATAAGGGTGTCATGCGGGGAGCCAGGGAGGCAGGGCTGCCTCTGCGGGATGAATATCTCAAAGTTGGCAATTGGCGGATCGAATCCGGAGAACAGTTTGCTAAGGAGCTCATGGAACTTGACGAGCCGCCCACCGCCATTTTCTGTGCCAACGACCAGATGGCGGTCGGTGCGATCCTCAGCTTACAGGCTTTGGGATACGACGTTCCGGGAGATGTGTCTGTGGCAGGTTATGACAACAGCGAGATTTGCTCCATTATCAATCCGCATATCACCTCTGTCCAGCAGTCTCTTGAGGTAATGGGCGAAATAGGTGCCCAGGAGGTTTTGCGGCTGATCCGCAATGGGGTTTCCCTGGCACGCCACACCAAGCTCGAGCCCGAGCTGGTTGTCCGTGAATCAACCGCTCCATGCAGGGAGAAGCAGGCAAGGTAGAAACAATGGATGATTGAAGGATGCCTAAGCATGCCAGGCTAACATCATCCTCTCTTTTTGGCAACAATATAAAACGGTTTAAATCAATTCTGGCAAATAGTGGAGGTGAACAGATGGAACCCAGAGCGGCTGAACTCGTGGACCAGCTTATTGACG
>JAAYSR010000064.1 GCA_012518325.1 Bacillota bacterium | reverse complement strand
CCACAGCTGGGACAGAGCCCGGGACAGTCCTCCCGGCAGACAGGTTTCATGGGAATGCTCACTAATAAAGACTCTTCAATCAGGCTGGCTAAGTCGATTTCATGCCCTTCCACCAAGAGTTCATCTTCCCATAGAGGATCTTCATCCTCTAAAGAGCGTGTGAAGAACTCTTCCTCAATGGATGTCTCAACGGCAGTCTGAACAGGCCTGAGGCATCTGCTGCAAATAAGTTCTACATCCAGCGACAAATCTCCTGTTACCAGGTAGCCGTCTCCTGTATTGGTCACCCTCAGACTGACCTCCATGGGTCCGGCAGCCTCCGGCAGACTCGCCGGGAGCTCTTTCTCCACCTCGAGAAATGCCCCTTTCCGACCCATGATCGAACTAATATTGAGACGCATCTAAATCACCTCATAGATTATACAAAGATTCCCTGACGCTGTCAACTGCTCCAACGCACAGTCATAAACATTAACTTGGATCAGTATGAATTAGCAGAAAGACAGAAAAGAGGGTGTGTGGCTCGTGACTAGAAGTCGGATTCTGGCCTTGGCGGTCTTCTTGATTGCTGCCATGACAGCGATCTTTCCCGAAACCGCGTTTTTGGCTGCCCTGGAAGGCCTCAAGCTCTGGTTTGAAATAGTTCTGCCGACCCTCCTGCCCTTTTTCATCATGGCGGAGCTTTTGATGGGCCTGGGGGCAGTACACTTTCTTGGAGCGCTGCTGGAACCCGTTATGCGCCCCCTGTTCAGGCTTCCCGGCGCAGGAGGCTTTGCGGTTGCCATGGGAATCACGGCAGGCTATCCCCTGGGCGCCAAGATCACAGGGGATCTGGTCCGCAGCAGATCCCTGACCCAAGTGGAGGCAGAACGGCTGGCAGGTTTTGCCAACACAGCAGGCCCTCTCTTTTTAATCGGAGCGGTGGGCCTTGGCATGTTCGGCCGGCCGGAACTGGGGGCTACCCTTCTGGCTGCCCATTGGCTGGGCGCCCTCTGTGTAGGCCTGTGCATGCGCCTCCATAAAGGCCCCGAAAGCCCGCCCATAAAAAAAGAAGGGTCCTATCTAGGCCGGGCCATCAGCGCCCTGGACCGTGCCCGCAGAGCGGACGGACGCTCCTTTGGCCGTCTGTTCAGCGACGCTGTGCGCGAGACTTTCCAGTCCATGCTCTTTATCGGAGGCTGCATCATGTTCTTTTCGGTTCTGGTGCAGGTGCTCAGCGCAACCGGCATCTTAAGCCCTGTGAAAACCCTTCTGGGGGGAGCGCTGCACCTGATCGGGCTGGATGCCTCCCTGGCCGAGGCTCTGACCCACGGCTTCTTCGAAACCACACTAGGAGCCCAGACCGCCAGCCAGAGCGCTGCCCCCCTGGGGGCTAAGGCAGCGGCAGCCAGCCTGATTATTGGCTGGAGCGGACTGTCAGTCCAGATGCAGGCGGCGGCTATGCTCTCCGGTACTAATGTACGCTTCAGGCCCTTTCTCTATGCCCGGGTCCTCCACGGACTTTTCGCCGGCATTTTCACTGCCCTGCTCCTGGGTCCCGCCAGTTTTATCCCGGCTTCATTGCAGAAGACTCTGCCCGCCGCCAGCACAAACAACTACCTGAACGGCAGTTTTGCCGCGCGCTTTCTGGCCTCGGCGCGGCTGGCCACCAGTTTCCTCCTGATTCTGGTAATTATTCTCAGTGCAGTCTGGCTCCTGAAACGGATGATCTACATCTCTTTCCGGCCGCGGTCCTAGTCTTCCCCGGCCAGTTCCTTGATGCCTGCCTCCACTACCTGCAAAGTCTTGGTCAGCGCTTGACTTAAATCGGAGAGAATCTGCTGAGCGTATTCCTTTGAACCCTGCTCGATCTCGGCTGCCTGACGCTTCGTTTCTTCCAGAAGGAGCTTGCTTTCTGCCTCGGCCTGGCGGTAAATCTCACTGCTGGATACCAGTTTCGCCGCGTACTCTTCTGCCTTAGCAATGATCCGTTTTGCCTGCTCCTGCCCGTCGGCAATCAGCTTCTCTTTCTCAGAAGAGACTGCCTCAGCCTTCTTCACCTCTTCCGGAATCGCCGCCCGGATAATATCGAGCAAGTCAAAAAGCTCATCAGCGTCAACGAGAACCCTGCCGACTAAAGGAACCTCAGGTGCCTTTTCCACTAGTGCTTCCAGTTGGTCAATCAAGACCAGAAGATTCACTCGGTTCACAGTTACCTCTCCCTACTTCTAAATTTGTCATCCAGCAACGCAGCCACCCGGGGGCTCACCCACTTTGACACATTGCCGCCGAACTCGGCAACTTCTTTTACGGCAGAGGAGCTGATAAAGGAGTACTTGCTGCTGGTCATCATAAACACTGTTTCGATGCTGGCCTCCAGATTGCGGTTCATGGCAGCTAGTTTGAACTCAAATTCAAAGTCGGTGACAGCCCTAAGGCCGCGGACAATGGCAATGGCGTTTTTTTGCTTTGCGTACTCAACGGAGAGACCGCTGAAGCTCTCAACAGTCACGTTCTTAATGTCCTCTACTTCCTCCCGAAGCATCTCTACCCGCTCTTCCACAGTGAACAGCGGAACCTTGTGGGGGTTGTGCAACACTGCTACGTACAGAAGGTCAAACAGTGTGCTGCTGCGTTTAATAATGTCCAGGTGCCCATAGGTAACGGGGTCGAAGGTCCCTGGGCAAACCCCAATTCTCACTCTAACTCCCCCTCATGTCATAAAAAAGTAATTTCGTATCTCCATAGCGCTGTTCGCGCTTAAGGCAGAGTTTCGACACAGCAATAGGCGCTTCCTCTTTTTTGCCTGCCTCAGCTATGATAATTCCCTCTTTTTTCAGCACATCGGCAAGGGAAGGGTGCTCCAGTGTTTTCCCAACCAGCCCCTGGCCGTAAGGGGGGTCTAAGAAGATGAAATCAAACCGCCGGCCCGCTTTTTCCAGCTGCACCAGGGCGCGGAAAACATCATTGGTGTATACTGTCCCCCCGGACAGCCTGGCCTTTTCCAAGTTGGCCCGGATCTGGGCGGTACACGCACGGCTGGCGTCGATCCAGACCACATCGCTTGCGCCCCGGCTTAAAGCCTCCAGGCCGATGGCACCGCTTCCGGCATAGAGATCCAGAAAGGCGCTGCCTGTAACTGCAGGCCCTAAAATGTTGAAAAGAGCCTCCTTGACCCGATCTCCGGTTGGCCTCGTGGTCAGGCCGGACACGCTGGACAGCCTGGTTCCCTTGGCCTTGCCTGCAATGATGCGCAAAATGTCAACCTCCTCACCAGGCCAAGCGTTCGAGCTCGCCTGCCAAACTGGGATAAGACTGCAGGGCGGGATCCCGAGCCAACAGCCTTTGCACCTCTTTGGCGGCCTGCTGCAGGATCTCGCCGTCCTCCCTGAGATCCGCCAAACGGAAAAAGGGCTGCCCCCACTGGCGGACGCCAAGCAAATCTCCGGGACCCCTCAGGCGCAAGTCTTCTTCTGCAATGAAAAACCCGTCATTGGACCTGCGGACAACTTCAAGGCGTTCCCGGCTGTTTTGCGAGAGATTGTACGCCAGCAGGAAGCAGATGCCTGGCTTATTCCCCCGCCCCACCCGGCCCCGGAGCTGATGGAGCTGGGCCAGGCCAAAACGTTCCGCGTTTTCAATCACCATCACCGTGGCATTGGGTACATCCATGCCCACTTCAATGACGGTGGTGGCAAGCAGAACATCAATTTCTCCCCCGGCAAAAGAGGCAAAGACTTCATCCTTCTCCTTGCCCATCTGTCCGTGGATCAGACCGACTCTAACCTCCGACAAGGGGCCCCTCTGCAAATCAACCATCTCCTGGGTGGCCGCCTTGAGATCCACATGCTCAGACTCTTCCACCAGGGGGAAAACTACGTAGGCCTGCTCCCCCTTTTGCACCCTGGAGACAACATAGCGGTAGACATCCTCACGTCTGGCCGGATCCACCAGGCGTGTATCCACCGGCTGCCGCCCTGCCGGCAAGTCTCTGATTTCAGTTGTGTCCAGATCCGCATACATAGTCAGGGCCAAGGAACGGGGTATGGGAGTCGCGCTCATCACTAGAAGGTCGGCGTTCCCTTTCCCCAGAAGGGCGGAGCGCTGGCGCACGCCAAAACGGTGCTGCTCGTCTACAATGGCCAGCGTCAGGTTGCGGAAATTCACCTTTTCGGTGATCAAGGCATGGGTGCCGACAACCACATCGCACTCGCCGCTCTCCAGTGCAGACCTCACCCTTTCCTGGTCCCTGCCCTTCATATTCCCAATCAGAAGCTCCACGGACAGACCCAAAGGTTCAAGGGAAGTTTTCAGGCGCTGCACCATCTGCCTGGCCAGCACTTCGGTAGGCACCATCATCGCTGCCTGGCCCCGGCTGGCTGCAGCCTTCACCGCGCCGTACTCCGCAACCACTGTCTTGCCTGAGCCAACATCGCCCTGGATCAGGCGGCGCATCGGGCGCACAGCTTCCATATCCGCCGCCACCTGCTGAATCGCCTTCCTTTGCCCCTCAGTGAGGGCAAAGGGCAGGCTGTTAAAGTACCTTTGCACAAGCTCCCCGTCTGGATCATGTGCGATGCCCTGTTCATGCCTCTTGCCCCGCTGCAGCCCCAGGAGGAACAGGAAAAACTCCTCAAAGACCAGGCGCTCCCGGGCCCTGGCATAGCTTGACCAATTGCTGGGGAAATGGATTTCCTTAATCGCTTCCCCCCGCCCGGGGCGAGAACCCTTGATCTCCTCCGGCAGGCACTCCGGGAGGAAATGCAACTGTTTCAACGCCGCCTCTGCCCAGCGGATGCGCTGCTCATTGGAAACCCCGGCCACCAGGGGGTAGACCGGCTGCAGAGGATATTTGGGAGCGCGCAGAAAAACCTCCGGCGAGCTCATCTCGGGGCCGAAGAGTCCGGGCTTGGGCACGCCATAGACCCACAGACGCCCTGCTCTTTCCAGCTTGCGATACAGATAGCTCGCACCGCGGCCTTTATGATAGACAAACCAGGTTAAGCGAAGCTGCTGCCCGAGCTGCCCCTGAATAAGGCGGCGCCCCCTTGAGATGGGACGCTCTGTCAGGTTGGCAAGCTGCCCGGACGTGAGCTGCGGCACATCAACTTGGACCTGCTCCGGGGGTATCACTTTCTGAAAGTCTTTATAATCCCGGGGATAGCTGAACAGCACATCACGGACTGTTTCCAGCCCGAGGGTCTTAATGGTCTGGGCACGCTTGTCCCCAATACCGGGAAGCACTGTCACCGGAGCATCCAGCATACTCTGAACCACCTAACCACCCCTGTTCTATAAAAAAACCCTTATCCTGCAGATTCCTATAGGATAAGGGTTGCCGCTTTGCTAAGGCAGGCCGTTTTAGACAGCGTACAAGAAGAGGGCGACAACGCCGGGGCCTGTGTGGACGCCGATGGTCGGACCAATTTCCCCAATCAGCACTTCACCTTCTATAGGCAGCATCTTCGCCAGTGCTTCGCTGAGCTGAGCAGCTTCTTCTTTGCTGTCGGCATGGCTCAGAGCCGCCCGAATGCCTTGGTCAGGGAATTTTTCTTTGAACTGGTCCACCAGTTCCCGAACCCGCTTCAGCGCCTTCGCCTTGCCCCGAATCTTCTCAAAGGGGGCCACTTCACCGTCAACCAAGGTAAGAATGGGCTTAATGTTGAGCATGGTGCCCACCAAGGCTGAAGCCAGCCCTATCCTGCCGTTTTTCTTCAAATACTCCAAAGTGTCCACCACAAAGTATACCTGGAGATGATCAACCGT
>JAAYSR010000063.1 GCA_012518325.1 Bacillota bacterium | reverse complement strand
GTACCTGGGCAAAGGGTGATCGTCAGAGCGTTCTTTACAAAACGGACGCCCCCCATTCAAACTGGCAAGTTCGACTATGACAGCACAGACTTTGGCAAGGTGATAACCGGCGAATACGGAATAACCGACCACTGTTGGGATATCAGCTCTCTGAAAGCAGGCGAGCAAATTGACTTCTACTTCCACGCCAGGACAATTCCGGACCGCTTTACGGTGTACTGCGGAGATTGGGATGGAGTACAAAACAGTCCCGATAACCATGAGGTGTTTGCTTCCGGCTGGGTCAGCGCATATCCGACTTACTGGGAAAATCCGGCTATTTATCCCGAAGGAATCAGGCTGCATGATTGGGATAGCCGTGTAGAAGAAACCTATTGGGACAATCCTTGGCAGGCGGGACCCGGCGGAGTGTTTAGGCAGATTGTCACGAAGCAGGACGGCCAGGACGTTCTGTGGATCAGAGTGGAGGGCAGGGACGAAGGAACCATCTGGGATTACAAGGTTGTGAGAAGTCAATAGGGGAAGTATTTCCTACTCATATGATTTCATCATGGAGCGGGCCCAGGAGGGCAGGAAGGAAGAAGCCAAAGCGCTGCTGGAAGAGGGCTTTGCCCGTCAGGCTGCAGGAACGTTTGACAAGGAGTACTTTCAGGAGACCGCATCGAGACTTTTTGCCGTTGTAAAGTCAGAGTCCGCTGCAGAAGTGCAGGAAGCCATGGAACATTTCGCATTGAGCTTGTAGCTGGCGTGGGCCGGGGTTGCAGTGCCCCGGCCCTCATCTGAGAGTTTTTCTCTAGACGCAGTCGATGTTTGCAGGAAGTGCAAATTGCAGGGTTGACGGAGAAACTTCGCAGCAGTAAAATTAAGTTGACAGTAGCGGGTGGATAGCTCAGCTGGTTAGAGCGCTACGCTCACATCGTAGAGGCCGGGGGTTCGAGTCCCTCTCCGCCCACCAAAGAACAGCCTGTCGTGAAGTGATTCTCACGGCCGGCTTTTTTGCTGCGCAGCGGGAAATGAAGCAGAGGTGTCCTCCTCCAAGGGAGAACACCTCTGTCTGCTGTTATACACTTCAGCAGGCTGCGTTTCACAGTTCATCAGCAGCACAGGCCGCTATGCCCAACATGCCTTCACCTCCGTGTACCGCCAGGGAGGCGCCCATTTCTGCAATGAATACTTGGGCACAGCGCAGGCGCCCTTCGATTTCTTGCTTAAACTCTCCTGCCTTCTCCAGCGCATTGCTGTGCAGTACCGCGACAGCTAGTTTTTCAGTTGGAAAACGCTCTTCGACAAGGGCAATCATGCGCTGCAGTGCCTGACTGTAGGAGCGTTTCTTATCAACGGTCTGCACCAGTCCATCTTTCACACCCAGGATAGGTTTGATGGTCAAAAGTGTGGCTACCATAGCCTGCACCCGGCTGACTTTACCGCTGCGGGCCAGGTATTTTAGAGTGGGTACAGCCACAAACACAGCCGTTTTCTGCTTAACCCGCTCAATGATCTCCAAAATCTCTTCCCGGTTCTTGCCTCGAAGGGCAGCCCGAGCAGCAGCGAGCGCGGCAAATCCCTGCCCCATGCTGGCTGATTCCGAATCAACTACAGTGATCGGGATGGGGATGTGTTCCTTAAGGAGTTCAGCTACCTGAACAGTTCCACTCTGTCTGGAAGTGATGTGAATCGAAATGATCTCTTTGGCTTTGCCGACAAGTCTGTTGTAGATGTCGAGGAAATCCCCTGGTGAAGGCTGAGAAGTAGTGACATTCTCTTTTTCCTCAAGCTGCGCATAGAATTCCTCAGGTGTTATGTCAACTCCTTCACGAAGGAACCGGTTATCTATCTGAATACCTACAGGCACGATTTCCAGCCCAGCCTCTCTTGCCAACTCCCAAGGCACACTCGCAGCACTGTCAGTTACAATAGCTATGTCCTTCACGTTTTCACCAGCTTTCTAAATGAAATTGCTTCTCATTTGGAATCATTCCCTAAAAAAGGAACTTATCCTGCATGGGCTGAAGTGCTTCTTTCTCTCAGAGGGGAAAATGCCCATGGCGATCGCCGTCTGCATCAGAGAGAATTTCATCCCTGAACTCACCCTGCAGACAACAGCGGCCGTGACTCTGGCGGTTGAAATGCCGGCAGAGGGAGCCTTCGCTGTGTACGATGGGGGATGGACAGTGTATCGAGTTCACAACGGTGAAAGCGAACAATTCTGCCGTCCTTCCGGCTCAAGGTCTGATCGTGCTTGTAGGCAGAGCCGGTGATACCTTCACGATGGAGTATCGGTAATCCTCTAGGTGCGGCAGACAGAGACGCCCCATGTTAAATTTTCCCCAGCCGGTTGCTGGGCCCAGGAAATGGCAGGAGGACGTTTTTTCTAAGTCGAACTGATAAGCAACTCACCGGCTGGGTGGTGGCAAATGTGCCGTATCAGTTCGTGCCTTGCACCATACTCCTAATGACGTCGGCCGTAATGACCTTGTCCCTGGCAGTCTATGGGATTCGCCAGCGGCATACCATTGGCACAAGTATTCTCGCACTCTGCATGATGGTCGGGACCCTCTGGTCTGTAGCCAATGCCCTGGAAATATCGGCGCTGACTCTTGAGCATAAGCTTCTC
>JAAYSR010000062.1 GCA_012518325.1 Bacillota bacterium | reverse complement strand
CCTTTGGTCAAGGCGAAGGTCAGTCAGCTCATGTCCTTCCACCGCACACACCTTGCTGAAGCTCCGGGAAGGTATGTGGCAGCTGGCCAGATAGGCAAACTCTTCACCATAATTGGTCAAGAGATAAACGGTGTCATTGTCCCAGAACTTAATGACGTGGACCCGCTGGCGAGACTCAGGCTCCGGAGTAACGCAGAGATCTGCACCATCTATCCGGACATAACCCAACACTTTCGTGTTCCCTAAGCTGTGCAGGTAGGCCATTGATCTTTGATTGGGACTGACTGCTGAAAGATCCACCGGCCCTTTGTCACCTTCCAGCAGAACAGTCTGCTCTCCGGTTTCCAGGTTCAGCTTGGCAATGTTGTGATAACGCCGGTTGTTCTCACTTGTGTAGAAGTAAAGGTGCCGCCCGTCAGAAGATAGATCACCAAAGTAGAACTTCTCCTCAGCATTGGTTAAGAGGGGCATAAGTTCGCCGCCTCTGGCTGACAAGGCGTACACCTGCCAGTTTTCATCTCCGTCCCGATCAAAACCGGTGAGGATAATCTTACCATCAGGCAGGTGTTTGATAAACTGTGACATCTGGCCCCGCCGGGTCAAAGGATAGGGGTAGCCCTGCCCCTGGTCCAGGGCCCACAAGTCATAACTTCCCTGGAGATTGGTGGAATAGACAATCTGGCTTTCATCCGGACTGACCGCGAAGTCCCTGATGTTAAACGTGGCAAAAAAACTCTCCAGGCTGACAGGCGGCATCTTAATCATAAGTTCTCCCTCTTTTCCTCTGAGATCATGCAATAAGGAAATTCGACAACTGTCTGCCCGTTCCTGTTGATACTTGCAGAGTCCCGTGCAGACAGGGCAGGATAATGCTTCTCTAACCCGAATGTTACAGCTAAATACTTCGACCAAGGAATGAGGCTGGAGGGGAAATCTTTGCTGAAAGAGTCGGAATTCGGACTAAATCGAACATTAGGACTGCCGCATGTTGTCGCGGTAGCCATCGGCCAGACAATTGGAGCCGGCATCTTCGTTTTGACCGGCATGGGAATCGAGTTTACCGGGCCATCGGTCACGTTGGCCTTTATCGCCGCCGCGGTGCCGGTTGCTTTCTTGCTGCTGATCGTAGCTATGCTCGGCTCCGCCCTGCCCACTACTGCAGGAACTTATATCTATGCCAGCAGGCTGTTCTCTCCTTTAGGAGCTTTTGTTGGGGTGTGGGGGTATCTGGCAGCTTCCCTTCTCGGCGCCTTCCCCTTGTATGCCATCAGCGCTGCCTATTACCTTCAGGCTGTTGTTGATGTTCCGACTATTCCAACCGCTGTTGGACTTTTGACTGTCCTGTATGCCGTCAACCTCTTAGGCATCTCCCTAGCTGCCGTGATTCAGGGGCTCATGGTTCTGCTGCTTTTGATCGCTCTGGCAGTGTTTGTAATCCTTGGTGTTCCCCATGTGGATATGGTCAACTTTACGCCGTTCCTGCCCAATGGGATCGGCGGCTTTGCTATGGCAGCCTCCGTATTGACCTTCACTCTGGTGGGGGCTAATGCCATTATCGAACTGGGGGGAGAAATCAAAAAACCAGGGAAAACGATTCCCCTGGCCATCTTGATTTCATTTCCCCTGGTCCTGGTCTTCTACATTTTCGTCGCGATTATAGCTGCGGGCGTACTTCCTTGGACCGAAACCGCGGGACAGCCCCTGACTGTTGTGGCACAAAGCTTTATGGGACATGCCTCATTCGGCTTCTTCGTCTTTGCCGGAGGCCTCCTGGCCATCGTGACAACGCTGAATGCGAGCATGATGTGGGGCACCCGCTCCCTCTTGGGCGTGGGAGCAGACGGCTTGCTGCCCAAGGCGTTAACAGCAGTCAACAAGCGCTTTGGCACGCCTCATTGGTTCCTGACCTTAATCTATGCAGTCTCTGCAGCCGCCATCATACTTTTTGGCGAAGAGCACCTGTCGCTTTTTGCTGTACTGGCCTCAATCGGCGGCATAATCATCTTTATACCCCTGCTGGGAGCAGCGTATAATCTACCCAAAAAGGCTCCTGAGGCCTATATGGACAGTCCCTTTAAGCTATCCGGCATCTGGCTCCATCTGTCTGTAGGCATTGGCCTGCTGCTGTCCGTGCTAATTCTCGCGATTCTCCTTTTGGATCTGCTTTCCTACCCCGCCGGCGTGATGTATGGTATCGTCTTTATCCTCTGGCTGATGGCCGGTGCTGCCCTTTTTCTGTACAAAGGGCGCTCCGTAGGACACTCCAGCCGCTTCTAACCGTCGAGGCGGAATTAGTGAAGGCTGATGATCAAAGTCGAGCGGGGACTGAGCTGAAGGGTGGTTTTCTCTTCAGACCCTCCCCATTCCACCTCTCCATCGCTGTACAAGACATCACAGTCCTCTAAGAGGTCAAGCTGCAGCTCTATCTCCTGCCAGCTTGGGTTCAGGTTAAGGAGGACCAGTACAGCCTCGTCTTTCCACTGCCTGACAAAGCCTAGTATTTGCTTATTGCCTGTATCCAGGGGGGTTATGTCTCCGGCCTTCAAAGACAGGTTCCCCTCCCGCAGGTGAATAAGGTTCCGGTAATGATTAAGCAGCGAACCCGGATCCTGATCCTGCTCTTGCACTGACGGCTGCCACGAACCGGTGTTAACACTCGAGGGCCGCCAAGTGGTCTGACCAGGCCCACTGACCGGATACCACTTAAAGGGCTCCCGCTTGTTCTCATCAGGACCGCTTCCCTTCATACCGATTTCTTCGCCGTAATAGATGAAGGGATTGCCAGGTAAAGTCAGATACACTGAGGCGGCTATCCTCGCCTGTCCAAGGTCATTTAACACGGACATCACCCGATCCTGATCATGATTGGTCAAGAACGGGGCGTCGATCACCCACGGCGAATGCTCTGCATACAGGTTGAGAAAACGATCGCTCACCCTGGCCAGGCCAAAGTCGGAGCCGCTTCTGGCGCTGACGAGAATCAGATTGGCAAGGTCGAAATTGAAGCAGGAATCAAAGCCGGCGTAGTAGGGTGCAACAACCGCGGACTTGTCCCACACCTCAGCCACCAGGTACACATCTGGTTTGATCCTGCGCAGATGATCTCTGAACTCGGTCCACCATTCTACAGAGCGGTCAGCCTCTGCATGACTGTAAATGTGCATAGCGGCATCAAGGCGAAAGCCGTCGACTCCCAAACCAAGCCAGAACTCAGCGATGGCCTTAGCCTCAGCTCGAACCTGGGGATTGTCGTAGTTGAGATCAGGCATGCCGTCCCAAAACAGTCCGTAATAATGTCCGGTTGCATGGGGATGCCAGACTCTCTGGGCCCACGGGCCAGGGGCATTCAAGTTGGTGTCAGCATCAGCCCAGATATAGTAGTCCCGGTACATACTGTGCGGATCTGAGCATGCCGCGAGAAACCAGGGATGAAGTGCACTTGTGTGGTGCAGAACCAGATCCATAATCACTCGGATTCCGCGACTGTGGGCTGCATCAATCAGCTCCGAGAAGTCCTCCAGTGTGCCGATCTCAGGATCGATTCCGTAGTAGTCAAGCACGTCGTACTTATGATAAGTTGGCGACGGATGAATTGGCGTCAGCCAAATCCCGCTGATGCCCAGCTCAACAAGGTAATCCAACCTCTCGATGATCCCCCGCAAATCCCCGAGGCCGTCACCGTTGCCATCGGCGAAGGACCGCACAAAAATCTGGTAAAAGACACCGTGCTTAGCCAGGAAAATGTCCTCTTCGGTTAGCTCCTGCCCCAGGACCGCCCCGAAAGACAGCACTATCAGCGCGAAAACCAGCAGGAAAACCGTAAGTCGCCTGCGAAAACTGCGCATCAAACCCCTCCCCGTAACCTGTGTTTCCTGTTAACCTTCATTTCTGCAATTCCATCCCTTTTAGGCGAAATCCTGCACCTCGAAGGGGAATTCAGATTTATAGCCCTTGCTTTTTCCAGAAAAAGTGCTACACTGTAATTGACGTCTCCGAATGATTCAATATCTAGCGGGGGAACCAGTTTTGGGGTGAATCTTGCCTAAGAATCAGGGCAGGAGGGGCAACTTGGGTGCCCTAATCCGACAGCTAACCTCGTAGGAGTACACCAAGAGCGCAAGTTGTTTTGGCTGCGGCCAAGACATTTGACGCTTTTTTATTTGTCAAATCACTACAAGAAGGAGATGTTGTCATGAAAGTCTGTCCAGATTGCCATGCAGTAAACCGCTCATATCAGAGCTATTGTCAAAAGTGCTCCGGCGCCTTGACGGGCCATGCAGATAAACCGCGCCTCAGGGTCAGATTGAGGCCTGTCCGCCGCAGAGCGAGACCGAAGCTGAACTTCGTTTCCTAAAGCCTCGACAAAGAAAAGGGTGATTGTCGCTGAACCGACAATCACCCTTTTTGCTGCCTGCTATGCGATTTCTGTCCGGACCAGGGCGCCATTTGCCGGAGGAAGCTTGGCTGCATCTATGTGATTCATGGCGCAAAAGTGTTCAAAGAACTCTGTTGTCTGCTGCAAGCCGTCAGAGCCTTCCTTAAGCTCAACCAGGTCTTTAAGAATCTGGGCCATCCACACATTATCAAAATAACGGTATCTGCCGCTGTTCCAGGTCATGTTGTTTGGATAGCGCTCGTTAAAGTAGTAGTTCCAAAACAAGAGCTTGCGAGATTCCTCCTCAGACAGGCGCAGCCTGTAGGTCCCATGGGCCGGAATCAGCCCGTCTTCGCAAAGTTTGCCGACAAAGAATTCCCCTACCATGAAAAGTCCTGCAATGCGCCTGTCCTG
>JAAYSR010000061.1 GCA_012518325.1 Bacillota bacterium | reverse complement strand
GTCATTGTGGAGCACGATTTGGCAGTCTATGTAAATGGTGAGCATTTCGTAGACATGCTCTGCACACCCAAGGATCTGGAATGCCTGGTCTACGGCCATCTCTTCGCGGAAGGCGTGATCGGCAGCAGGACAGATGTGGCGGAGCTCACAATCGAGGGCCAGCGTGCCGATGTCACCCTAAAACCCCAACTTAAGCTGGAGAAAAGAGTCCTCCAAAACAAAGTTCTCCTGCAGGTTGAGGACATTTTTGCCGCGGTTGGCGCGTTCCATGGCCAATCCGATCTTTTCGCCGCAACCGGCGGCGTGCACAACTGCAAGCTGCACCACCTCAACGGCCAGACCATTTTCAAGGAAGATCTGGGACGGCATAACGCAGGTGACAAGGCGTTGGGCCAAGCCCTCCTGGAGGACTGGGATCTCTCCCAGGTGTATATGATCACCAGTGGGAGGGTGCCGAAATACATGGCCCAAAAGGCCGTCAACACAGGCATTTCGATTGTCATCTCCAAGTCAGCACCGACGAATCAGGCAGTTCAGCTTGCCCGTGCCCACGGACTCACTCTGTGCGGCTTTGTCAGGGGCAGGCGCATGAACATCTACAGTGCACCGGAGAGAATATTAGGCATTTAAGTGCTGAAAAGAGGACTGCAGCGATGTTGCAGTCCTCTTTGTAATCGTGCAGTGTGTTATTCTATTTTGTTCCAAGTGAAAAAGGATGTCTTCTGTGTTATAATGATGAAAATATTAATATTCCATCCTATTATGATTGTATGCGCGAGATAGTTCGCGACTGGAGGCGCGTAAGGCCGGAAAGAGGAGTGTTCTGTTTTGTTCGCAATCGAAAGACACGGAAAGGTCTTAGACTACATCAATGAGAGGAAAAAAGCCAGCGTTAAAGAGTTGAGCCAGCACTTTAGAGTGTCCAAAGTGACGATCCGCCGAGACCTGGATGAGCTGGTGCGCAGAGGTCTTGTGATCAAGACCCATGGCGGGGCGCTTTCTTTGGACAACAGCTTTTCTTCCGAGATACCCTATGAGAAGAAATTTATGCAGAACGTAGAGGCCAAGAAGAAGATTGGACTCCTGGCGGCTCGCATGGTTGAGCCTGATGACGTGATCATTCTTGATGCTGGTTCTACTACACTGGAGATCGCTGCACAGCTAAGACCTCTTGATGAAGTGACGGTTATTACCAATGATTTGAAGATTGCGGTGGCTTTGGCGCACAAACCGGGAGTACAATTGATGGTCACAGGAGGGGTTCAGGAAAAAGGCGTCTACACCTTAACCGGATCTACCGCCGAGGAGTTCCTCTCGAAGATCCGTGCCAAGAAGACATTCTTGGGCGCAGATGCCATCAGCTTGGAGTATGGCATCACGAATCGCACCTTCCAGGAAGTGTCGGTGAAGAGATGCATGATGAAGGCGGCAGATGAAGTGATTCTGGTTGCCGATCACAGTAAGTTTGACAAAAAAGTCTTTGCCTTCCTCTGTGAACTGCAGGAGGTCGACCAGATCATTGTCGATCGCATGGAGCCTGACTTGAAGACGGAGCTGACCAGGATGGGGATAAAAGTTACTGTTGCCGATGAAGTGGTGGACGATTTGGAAGATGCAAACTAGAGGCTTTTGACAGCATAGTGTACAACTGTTTGGTTTTGGAACGCAAAAAAAAAATAAAAACAAGCAGGGTTTTGGTTGTGCATGTTGAATTCGTTTACAAACGAAAGCAAAAACACACAAAACAAACACATTGCATAAGCAGCACATGTTGTTTTGCTAAGTCGTTCGAGCTAATCGGACTATTAGGGGGGTGTTAGGCGGTAATCCGATCAGCAGAGCCCATGCTCACAGCCTGCGGCTGGACTGGCTCAAAATTGTCCACACAGAATGATCTAAATTTTTGAGGAGGAAAGAACTATGAAAAAAAGAATTGGTTTGCTCTTAGTTGTAGCACTAGTAATTGCGGCAGTTTCTGCTCCTTTTGTTGCCGCTCAGGCCAAGTATACCATTGCTAACGTGCCTAAGATGGTAGGTATTGCCTGGTGGGATAGAATGGAAGTAGGTAACAAGCAGTTCAGCTCCGAGACCGGTCATGAAGTGTTCCAGATTGGTTCTCACCAATTGGATCCTGCTGAGCAGGTCAGAGCAATTGAAGACGTAATCGCCCAAGGCGTTGACGCAATCAACGTAATTCCTGTTTCTCCTGAAGCACTGGAGCCAATCCTGGGCAGAGCGATGAATGAAGGCATCGTTGTTATCGCCCACGAAGCTTCTAATCTCCAGAACGTGCACTATGACGTAGAAGCATTTGAGAACCGTGCTTACGGTGCTCACCTTATGGAAAACCTCGCTCAGGAAATGGGCGGTGAAGGCGGCTACATCATCATGGTTGGCGCTTTGACCATGGCTACTCACCAAGAGTGGGCACAAGGCGCTATCGAGTACCAGGAAGCAAACTATCCAAATATGTATCAAGTAGCTCCAATGGTTGAAATGGCATCCGAAGGCGGCGCACAGGAAGCTTCCTACGTAGTTGCCAGAGAAGTTATCGCAACCTACCCAGACATTAAAGGCTTCATCGGCATGGATATGCTCAATCCTCCGGGAATTGCCATGGCAGTAGAAGAAGCCGGCAAGTCCGGTCAAATCGCTGTAACAGGCACCAGCCTTGTATCCGTTGCCAGAGACTACCTCGAAAACGGAACCATCAAGACCATCTCCTTCTGGGATCCTGCCATTGCCGGACGGGCCATGAGCTCTCTCGCAGTTAAAGTCATTGAAGGTGAAGAGATTGTTGACGGTATCGACCTTGGCGTACCTGGCTTCGAGAACTGCACCGTTGACGGCAAGCTCGTCATCGGCTCCGCCTGGGTAGACGTAAATATCGACAACATGGAAGATTACAACTTCTAAACTAAGACATTAAGGGAAGATACTTCGCAGGGAAGTATCTTCCCTTTCTTTCGCTTTCGATCAACGGTCTAGACTCACGACCAGCACATGAAACCGGAACTTAACACAAAGAAAACGGCCATTAAATGGCTGTTTTTTCTCCCTGTCCGGCTGCAGAAAAAAGGTTTATTTTTCTTCGAAAAAAATCACAATGACAAGCAGGGTTTTGAAAATCAATGTGGAATCGCTTATAAAAGAAAGCAAAAGCACACAAACGAAACCAAAGAAATCCAGCTGGAAGAAACAGAAGTTGACAATACTAATTTGATTGGTTTCTAATAGAAGCAGCAGATCAGGAGATATGTCCCAGGGATGTATCTCCTGAAGAGAGCCTTGGCATAATCAGCGGCCAAAAGAGGAATCGTTAGTTTAGACCATAAAATTAGGGTAAAATCCCAAGATCAACTGGAGTGGGGAATGTGACAAAAATTGTAGAGCTGAAAAATGTAGTCAAAACATTTTCTGGCGCGGTGGCCATTGATGGGATGAATTTGACCATTTATGAAAGGGAAATCCGGTGTCTCATCGGTGAAAACGGTTGTGGCAAATCAACCATGATCAAGGGCATCTCTGGGTATCATAAGTTTGATAGCGGAGAACTGATTATTAATGGCAAGCATTATCAGAACATTACACCGCGGGAAGCTATGGACGAAGGGATTCAAGTCATTTACCAAGACTTTGCACTCTTTCCCAATATGACCATTGCCGAAAATATCATGATGATTGATTCAACGACGCAAAACCGCAGGCTCGTCAATTGGAAAAAGATGAAGGAAGAGGCGCGGCGGACGTTAGAGCGAATCAAGTTCGACATTGATGTGGATAAGTATGTTGCCGACCTGAATGTGGCCGAGAAGCAGATGGTGGCCATCAGCCGAGCGATTGCACAAGAGGCCAAGCTGCTGATTATGGATGAGCCAACATCAGCCCTAACCAATGCAGAGGTTGAAAAGCTGTTTGACGTGGTTCGGGAACTTAAGAAAAATGGTGTGTCGGTCCTCTTTGTCACCCATAAGCTGGATGAAGTAATCAGGGTTTCCGACTCAATCACGGTGATGCGAAACGGAAAGAACGTCTACGAATCCAACGAAAATACCCTTTCCAAGGAAGACATGATCTATTACATGACCGGAAAGAGGCTGAGCGAACAGCGTTCGGAGGATGTTAAACGGGAAGGGGTGCCGGTTCTGGAGGTTCGCAACTACAACCTCGACGGTGCCTTCAAGAATGTCAACTTCTCCCTGTATAAAGGTGAGATCCTGGGTATCAGCGGCCTGATGGGCTGCGGCAAGGATCGGCTGGCCAAGGCTCTCTTCGGGATCGAGCCTGCTTCCTCAGGTGAAGTGCTGATTAACGGCAAGCCCATCGGTCTGATTAGAAGAGTTCAGGATGCTTTGGACCACAATATTGGCTATGTCCCGGAAGACCGCTTGACCGAGGGACTCCACATGGACCATACCATCGCTGATAATGCGATTGCCCGCATTATTAAGCAGCTCCGGGGGAAATATTCTCTCCTGAGCAAAGAAGTAGTCCGGGATAAACAGGACGAGACCCTGTCCATGGTGCGCATTACTGGCCTCCGGCGCGATAATCCCGTCAGGACCCTCTCCGGCGGCAACCAGCAGAAAGTTGTCTTGGTGAAATGGCTGGCGGCAAACCCGGATATCCTGATTCTCAATGC
>JAAYSR010000285.1 GCA_012518325.1 Bacillota bacterium | reverse complement strand
TGGAGTGGCTTTATCGCCTCTTCCGCAAAACGCCTGCCAAGTGGGATGATTACATCATCGAGGCGGGAGTGTTTAGGTCCCTGGCCATGGTGATTCCGGGAATCATCATGTTTCGGACAGTGCCTTTCCTGCAGGTGATCGGCGAACCTGTCACCCAGCTGCTGAAGGCCGCAGCTATACTGTTGGTGGCACTGACTTTGGATCGCCTGATGAAGGCCGGGCTGAAGATTTACAATTCCTTCAGCATTTCGGTGCGCATGCCCATTAAGGGGTTTGTGCAGATTGTCCAGATCGCCATGTGGGTCTTCGCCGGCACAGCCGTGTTCTCCCTGCTGCTGGGGCAGTCGCCCTGGGCCCTCTTAGGCGGCTTAGGCGCGTTAAGTGCGGTCCTGATTTTAGTCTTCCAAGATACGATTTTAGCCTTCTTTGCCGGAATGCAGCTCACCTTAAGCGACCAAATCCGGGTCGGCGACTGGATCGAGGCGCCTAAGTTCGGAGCCGACGGCGATGTAATTGAAGTGGGCCTGCACTATGTACGGGTACGCAACTGGGACCGGTCCATAACGACTATCCCCACCCACAAGCTTTCCCAGGAGTCCTTTGTCAATTGGCGGGGCATGTTTGAAGGCGGCGGACGGCGGATTAAAAGGTCGATTCTCATCGACCAGACCAGCATTCGTTTTCTGGACCAGGACCTCTTTGACCATCTCAGGGGCATTGAGCTGCTCCAGAGTTACCTGGACGCCAAGGTTAAGGAAATCGAGGAGCACAACCGGCGCCACAACATCCAGGCCTCAGTGGTGAACGGGCGGCACCTGACCAATGTGGGGACCTTCCGAGCTTACCTGAAGGCCTATCTGAAGACCCACCCCGCCATCAATCAGGACTTGATTATGATTGTGCGGCAGCTGCCGCCGACGCCCAGCGGGCTGCCCTTGGAGATCTACGCTTTTACCAAGGACGTAGGCTGGGTCAACCATGAAGGGGTGGCGGCGGATGTCTTTGATCATGTCCTGGCCATCGTACCCGAATTTGACTTGAGGGTGTTTCAGGTTCCCGGCGGCCATGATCTGGCGCGATTAGTACGAGAAAGGGGATTGTAAAATGGCAGGCTATGTGAGGCGGGAATATCCCGAGTGGTCCTGGTCGTTCTCGAGGCAGCAGACGCTGGCAAGCTGCCCCCGGCGCTACTACTACAACTACTATGGTTCCCACAACGGCTGGGAAATGGGGGCGCCGCAAGAAGCCGCGCTGGCTTACCGCCTCAAGAAACTGAGCAATTTATACATTGTCTTAGGCGATGCCCTCCATAAAAGCGCCTATCACATGGTGGAGCGGGTGCGGGAAGGGCGGCCTTTGCCCGATGCGGACGTGGCGGAGGAAGAGATCCGCCGCCAGCTGCGGAGGGTGTGGAAATCTTCCCGGGATGATCTGGACCTGTTTATCAGGCGTCCGAACCGGGTAGACATGCTCCATGAGTTTTACTACCGAATGGAGATCAGCGATGCAACCCTGGCCAGAATTAACGAGCGCATCAGGCAGGCAGCTGAGGGCCTGGTTTCTTCTGATGTCTGGGATGAGCTTGGCCAGGCCGGCACAGAGATTATTGCCTTTGAACAGTTTGATACATTCCTCATCGACGAGACGCCTGTCTACGCGGTGCCAGACCTGCTTTACAAGACAGCGGCGGGACAGTGGCGGATCGTGGACTGGAAAACCGGGGCAGAGGCAGAGGACAACCAAGACCAGGTGGCCCTGTACGCCCTCTATGTAAACAAAAAGCACGGCGTTGCCGCCGGGCAGATCGCAGCGAGACTGGAGTATCTGAGTCTGCAGACCAGCCGGGAGCTGACCTTTACTCCGGCAGACCTTGAAAAGGTCGAGGGGACAGCCAGGGCCAGCATGGAGGAGATGCGCAGGCTGCTCCTGGATCCGGTGAGGAACGTTCCCCGTCCCAAGGAGGCCTTCGCCCTGACAGATGAAAGGGGTCTTTGCCCCTGGTGCAACTTTTTTGAGCTCTGCAAGGAGGAGCTAGAACTGAGCGTATCCTAGCCAGAGGTTGATATGCCTTTGAATCTCCCGCCAGTTTTTCACAAGAGGCAGCGGGGCAACAAAACCGCGGTTGTGGGAGGCGTGGAAAAGCAGGGTGTAGATGCCTTTTTCCGCTGTTTCCAGCGCATTTTCCACTTTGTCGTCTACAAAGAACCCTACCTGGAGTTCCTGGCAAAGGGTTCCCTTGGAGAAGGGCTGTTTGGAACGGCGCATGTACAGGCTGTGGTAGGGAAGGCTGTGGCGCCGGAGCCACTTTTCTGTTATGTCCCGGGAGCTTTCATCCCGGGCTGTGATCAGGTGGATAGTGTGGCCGCTGTTCCACAGGCTCTGCAGCGTCTCCGCCACATGTTCCCGGACAGGCACCTCGCTGTAGATTTTGTGCACCCGGGCCCGGAAAAATCCCAACACTTCTTCCCTGCTTATACCGAAAGCATCTTCGATGTAATAGGCGCGCTTTTCAGGGAGGGGCACGCCGAAATACTCGCTGGCCTCTTTAAGCCAGATGCTGCACTCGCCGTCATCGTCATTGGTGAGCACCCCGTCGATGTCAAAGCCGAAAATCAGCCTGCTCAATATGTTCACTCTCCTTCAGGCAAAAAAGTATGGCGCCAGCGTAACACTTTCCAGCTCCAAGAGCAAGCGTTTCAGGTTGAGCCCCCCTCCGTAGCCGCCAAAGGAGTGGGTGCCTAACACTCTGTGGCAGGGGACGATTACGCTTACTGGGTTGGCGCCTGCTGCCTGGCCCACCGCCCGATAAGCCCTGGTACCCAAAGCTTCGGCAATTCTCTTATAGGTTGTCACCTGGCCGTGGGGGACTGCTGCAATTTCCCGCCACACCCTTTGCTGAAAGTTGGTGCCGAGAAGTTCCAGGGGCCAGTTAAACTGGATCTTTTCGCCCCGGAAATAGCGATCCAAGTCTTCCTGATAGCGTTTTTCGAGTGTCCTGGGCTCCCAATGGGCCTTGGGAAAGCGCTTTTTCAGCCATACTGCGCCGCTTCCTTCGTCAAAGGAGGCATAGACCAGTCTCCCTTGGTGCCACCAGAGATAAAGGGGGCCGAGGGGCGATTTATAAGTTGTTTGATCCACAAAAAACGCCTCTTTCGTAGTATAATAAGAGGTACTTCGCTGAACTGGACTTCATTCCTTCCGAAATGAAGAGAGGGGGAAGGGCTTTTGGGAATAGAGACAGAGCTTGTTCTAGGTAAGACGGATATTCGCAGGAAGGTTCTGCACTTGGCCTGGCCCGCTATTGTGGAAAACCTGCTGCACACGATGGTCGGTATAGTGGATACCGCCATGGTGGGGCGTTTAGGTGCAGCTTCGCTGGCTGCCGCAGGCCTGGGAAACCAAATCTCCATGATCGGCCTGACCGTTTTTTCTGCCCTGGCGACAGGCAGCACCGCCCTGGTGGCCCGGCATATTGGCGCGGACGAACCGGACAAGGCCGGCGATGTGGCCCGCCAGTCAATGGTTCTGGGCCTGTTTGTTTCCGGCACAGTGATGATTGCATTTCTTTTCGCGGCCCGGGGGCTTTTGGGAGTGCTGTTCAGGCGCTCTGAGGCAGCGGTGCTGAACATGGCAGCTGCTTATGTGCGGGTGGTTACCCTGGCAATGGTCCTGAATTATTTCCTGATTGTGATCAACGCCATCCTGCGGGGCGCCGGGGATACCAAGACGCCGATGCGGATTACCGCTTTGGTGAATGTTATTAATATCATTGGCAATACTATCTTTATTTATGGTGTCGGGCCTTTTCCTCCCCTGGGCGTGACCGGGGCCGCCATCGGCACTGCCGTCGCCCAGGCAGCCGGAGGGATCATTGCCCTGCGCATCCTGTTTAGGCATCCTGTGCTTCGGGTGCGGATCACGGACTCCTTTAGGCCGGATCCCAGCATCATCAGGCGCATTGCCAATATCGGCATCCCGGCCGGGCTGGAGCAGGGCATGATGCGCATCGCCCAGCTGGTTTACACCATGATTGTCTCGTCCCTGGGCACGGTGGCCTATGCCGCCCACCAGGTTGCCCTCAATGCTGAGTCTTTGTCGTTTATGCCTGGGGCCGGATTTGCCACCGCCTCAACTACGCTGGTGGGACAGAACCTAGGGGCCCAGCGCCCTGAGGAGGCAGAGGCATCGGGACTGGGAGCCCGCAACCTGGGCATTCTGGTCATGTCTGTGATGGGCGTGATCTTCCTAATCATGCCCGAGCCCCTGGTGAGGATCTTCTCCAGCGACCCTGAGGTTATTGCCCAGGCTGCGGTGTGCCTGCGCCTGGTTGCCATCAGTCAGCCTGCCCTGGCAACCTGGATGATTTTGGCCGGGGGCCTGCGGGGTGCAGGGGATACCCGGGCGATCCTAAAGATTGTAATCGCGGGATTTGTGGCGGTCCGGGTCGGTTTGGCCTACCTCCTCGCTATACGGCTTGGCCTGGGCCTGATCGGCGCCTGGATTGCCATGGTTGTGGACCTTTTTGTGCGAGGCTTCCTGATTCAGCTGCGCTTTAACAGGGGCCAGTGGAAAACTCTTAAAGTCTAGGAAAGGAGCAAGAGCAAATGAACGCATTCAACTATTTCATGCCGACCAGGATGGTGTATGGACAGGGTGTGGTCAGGGAAGCGGGGAAGGATTTAGCCCTTGGCCGCAAAGCGTTGATCGTGACCGGCAAATCCTCTGCCCGCCTCAGCGGGGCGCTGGATGATGTCCTGGCTGTGCTTCCCGGCGAATACGTCATCTTTGACCAGGTAGAAAACAACCCTTCGGTGGAGACAGTGGAGGCCGGCGGCAGGCTGGCGAGGGAAGAGGGCTGCGACTACGTCATCGCAATCGGCGGCGGTTCCCCCCTGGATGCCGCCAAGGTGATGGCTGTCTTGGCAGTGAACGATCTGCCTGTTTTGGAACTGTACACCACCCAGTGGGAAAAGCGGGCGCTGCCCATTGTCGCTATTCCCACAACTGCCGGAACCGGCAGCGAGGTGACGCAGTATGCGGTGCTGACATTGGAAGAAGAAGAAACAAAGAAAGGCCTGCGGGGGCCGGATCTGTTCCCCCACACAGCCTATCTCGATCCGAAATATACAGAGTCTCTGCCCCTGCATGTTACAGTGGACACTGCGGTGGACGCCCTCTCGCACCTTGTGGAAAGCTATCTCTCCAACCGGGCGACACGGGCCAGCGATTTTGTCGCCCTCCAGGGCATTGCCCTGTGGGGGACCGCCATACCGGCACTGCGCCAGGGGAGCTTAACGCTGGAAAACCGGGATGCGCTGCTTCTCGCATCCAGCCTGGGCGGAATCGCTATTGCCCAGACTGGTACCGCATTGGTCCATGCCCTGGGCTATTCGTTAACCTACTACGACGGATTCCCCCATGGACGGGCTAACGGCATCTGCATGAAGGCATACTTGGAGTATACCAAGTCGGTGGCGCCGGAGCGGGTGGAAACTGTGCTGGAGCTCCTGGGGCTTGAATCTGTGGCGGCCTTTGGGGAGCTTATGGATGAGCTGTTTAAAGACTACGCCGGAAAGCTCCAACTGTCGCCGGAGAAAATCGAGCACTATGTCAGCAAAGCGATGCTCACCAACAATGTCAAGAACTCCCTGGGCAGCCCTTCCGCAGAAGAGTTAACCAAAATACTTAGCGACAGTATAATATAAGCAAAGGGGTCTATCGACCCCTTTGCAGCCTCTGTGCCTAGCTTGCAGCAATGATGCTGAGCACGTACTTTGCAGCTTTGACCAGCTGATCTATGCTGATGGCCTCTGCTGTGGTGTGCACATCGGTGTAGCCCATGCCCAGCACCACTGAGGGAATGCCATAGCCGTTAATGATGTTGGCGTCGCTTCCGCCGCCGGTGCTTTCGATGCTGGGCTTAAGGCCCATGGATTCGGCAGCTTTCACCGCAAGCCTGACTGCGTAATCTTCGTCGGTGAGGCGGAAGGCGCTGTAGCTGTGTTCCACGCTGATGTCGGCTTTGGCGCCGTGTTCGGCACAGACCGCTTCCAGCACTTCTACCATATGGTTGATCTGGACATCCAGCTTGCCGTTGTCCAGGGAGCGTGCCTCCCCTTTCAGCTTGACTTTGTCGGGAATAATGTTTGTGGCTGCTCCGCCTTCAATGACGCCGATGTTGGCGGTGGTTTCGGCGTCAATCCTGCCCAGTTTCATTTGTGTAACGGCATGGGCCGCAACGATGATGGCGCTTAAGCCCTCTTCAGGGGCAACCCCTGCATGTGCCGCCTTGCCGTGGATAGTGGCTTCCAGACCTTTTTGGGCCGGGGCAGCTGTGACGATTGTGCCTACTGGGCCGCCGGCATCCATGAAAAACCCTGCTTTGGCCTGGAAGCGGCCGGGATCCACTGACTTGGCCCCGAAGAGGCCCCCTTCCTCGGCGACAGTAAAGAGGACTTCCAGGCGCCCGTGGGGAATCTTTTGTTCCTGGACAATCCGCACCGCTTCGAGAATGGCAGCTATGCCGGCCACATCGTCGGCAGCCAGGATGGTGGTGCCGTCGCTGGTGATGACGCCGTCCTTGACCTGGGGTTTAATGCCCAGTCCAGGATGGACCCGATCCATATGGGCGCAGAACAGCAGGGCAGGGGCGTCTTTTTGGCCCTCCAGGATGCCGATGAGATTGCCTGCGCTGCCGCCGATTTTTGCACCGGAGTCATCCTCGGTGACTGCAAAGCCAAGGTCCTGCATCTTGCTGATCAAGGCATCGGCGATTAGGCGTTCGTCTTTGGGCTGGCTGTCAATTTTCACAAGTTCCAAAAACTCATCTACTAAACGTTGCTGATTCACTTCCAATACGATCTACCTCCTTACCAACTTGGTTTTCAACAAGGATCCGAAATATCCTTTCCAGAGAGAATAGCGAAAGAGAATGATCATTATGGAGCAGCTGGTGGACCTGGTTCTGCAGGCAGGCGAACTTTTGTTAACCAGCGGGGCTGAAATCTACCGGGTGGAAGAGACCATCGAAAGAATGGGCCGGGCCGCCGGCTTTGTGCAGGTGGAGGGTTTTGCTACGCCTACAGGGCTGTTCATTTCTTTGCATGCCCCCGGCGGCCAGGTTTATACCAGGGT